>NZ_CALPCV010000013.1:0-67259 GCF_943193095.1 Parasutterella muris
GATGTGCTTATCACATCTTTCTGACATGATAGCTTCGGAAAAGGGAATCCCGCGGAGTGAGCGTCATCTTCAGAAAATTAGGACTTCCATTGTTTGCAACGTCCTTAACAGGGTGTTGAGAGAACGGTGAGTGAGGTTTATTGATGTGCTTATCACATCTTTCTGACATGATAGCTTCGGAAAAGGGAATCCCGCGGAGTGAGCGTCATCTTCAGAAAAACTGGAGAGCTAAGCTTGCGGGATGTTGTTGTCAACATAATAACCTGGAAAAAGAACAAGGTAAATAAAACCGAACTAGTTGTAAGTAAAATTCCCAAGAAATGAAAGTCACCCACCGTTTAACAAATTTCTCAGAATTTATTTAACTGCAGGAAAGATTACTACTTATACAACGCTGCAAAGATACGCAGAATCTTTCGATACGAAACTGGAAATTTGGCGAGTGTTCGAGATATGGTGACAAATTGATATTTCTTGCAGATCGTATTCATATTTGTATCCTTTTAAAATTGTAGTTACAAAGTGATTACACTATTCGTATGAGTCATTAGCATGAAGACTCTTGCTAATGAAATTGTCCGAGTTCGTATCAATGATCAGCTCAAAAACGATGCAAAAGCAGTTCTCGAATCATTGGGATTAACCATGTCGGAAGCCGTCCGTATTTTTCTTAAACGGGTTGTTGATGAAAAAGCTCTGCCGTTCGTATTAAGGATGCCAGCGCACTTGGACATTTCCCAAATGAGTAAATCAAAGATTTTGAAGCAGGACGCTTTCGTTCAGCAGAAGAGGTTTTTTCCCATATTAAACGCAGAACGGCAAAATGAATTTCAGAAAGCCATGGAAGAATTGCGGGTGCTGACAGCAGAAGGTCTCAGCCTGCTGAAAACGTACTTGTAGAGCTTTAGGTTGAGTTACATGGCGATTTTTCGTCTTTAAGACGTACACTAATGTCACGATTTCAACCTCTACAATTAAGACCTTCGATGGCGCAGTCGTGCTCAAATATCTTCGGCTCTTTTGTGTATGTCGTTACGTCGTAGACGGATTTTCTCAGCTTCCTAATTATCCATGCTTTTGAGCTTGTACTGCATTTCCTTGGTGAAATTCAGCCAAAAATCATTAAGAACATTGAGAAGTTTTTCTTCGTCCGAGTTAAGTTCATCCTCGAGTTTTTTTGCGGCAAGAGCGGTGAAAGTCAGTTTCGGGAGAAGTGTTTCTTTAGATTCGCTATTTGGCGCGCAAATAATTTCTGCTTTTCGGAAAGCCGACTGATCACGTAAGCTTTGATTAATTCCATTGGGAATTAGGCATAAATTGGCATAGCTATTTATTAACGTTTCGTCGATCGAAGAGGAAGAGTTTCTCTGCGCAACAAAATGTTCTATTTCTCCGCTATATCTGGGAAATTTGAATTTTTTATTTGAATATTGCTCTTTCATTTCTGTAAAGATCTGCTTAAAAATTTTCTCGAATGTTCCATTAGAAACTTGAATATTTTTGGCGGCATTAATGAAAATGGTTTTACCTTCGTCTTCGTCTTCTAAGAAGTTAAGTGCATAGAAAAGCAGCCAATCGCCCAAACAAAGGTCCTTACGCTCAAAAGACGTTGCCTTGCTTTCAAACTTCTTGGATAAATCTAAATTCTGTGTAACAAATGTTATTGCTTTGTTTTTGTCTTGTTGTGGATTATCCGGATTTTCTAAATAAAGTTTAAAAAGATCCATGCACTTGTCGGTGGGGAGCCAGGTGTCATACGACATAAGATAAATCTGTAAAAGTTGAAATTCGACAATGTTAGTATCCTGACAACAGATCCTTGCATGTCTACGAGATAAAAAAAGGCGGTTTTGTGTAATCGCTTCCGTGAGCTTTGCAAGATTTTCTCGAATACTCTCGATGACATTTGGTTGGGCGGTTTTCAGCTCGTTTCTAAGATTGTCGTTCACTATGTTTTGCATTTTTATGTTATTGAATTTTGCTTTTGGGAAAGTAAAACTTACACAGTGTCCAAGCAAAAGCCGCAGTGTCCAATCATAGTCAACCGGGTCAAAAGGAACAGAAATCGTATCTTTAAAATCCTTAAGCTGAGATAGGTTATAGTTATAACCCAGCTGGTCCATCGCAACGGCGTTCTTTAATGCTTTAACGAATTTGAATTTTTCATTGTTCGTGTCTGTCTGAAATGCTCGTCCAATGAATTCGTCAAAAACAGAAAGTTTGCGCGTGTCGATGTTGATGTTCTGAAACAGCTGCTCTCCGGAAGGCATGTTATCGTAAACAATCCAATTGAAATAGGCGTTTTCAAGACACACGTTATTTGAATTGGATCTATGTCAAGGAACTCATCAAATTCACGAATCAAACGCAGACTGAAAGAATTAATTTGAATTTCAAGTGGTTTTTGAAGATCCGATTCATCATTGATCAGCAGACTAAGGAGACGTTGTTGTCCGTCCACTACCTCAAATTTCAACGAATCGTCGCATTTTTTGACAAGAATTATTGAATTTAAAAACGTCTTATCCTTGTCGATTTTTTTCAGGAAGCTCTTACGAAGCTCTTCGCTCCATGATGCGTCTCGTTGATAAAGCGGAAGAACTAAATCGATATTACCTTTTAGTGCATCGATAAACTCAACAAGATTCAGATTGCTGTAGATTTTGTTTTTTGTCTCGGCCATTTTATAGTGAATTCTAGTTGCGTTAGACAAAGTTCAGCATGGCTGCTAAACCACTGCTAATGTCGCTGGTATTATTATTTTTATGACTCTTTTTAAGGTGTTCCAAAATTCCTTGCGACCAAGAGTTTCTCTCCAACATAATTTTTGTCATGGATTGCTCCGCTATATCCGCAGAGGCGGAATTAAGAATGATTCGTCCTGCAATATCAGCGACCCCTGCTCTTATGTATGTGTAATACCTTTTGCACATTAGGAAATTTAAAAAGATAAAGAACAATGACATGTACAAGATGTCTTTGAGCCGAGACTGATTCCTTTGCGGATAGCGGTAGTGGTAAACGACTGTGATACAAAAAATGGCGAGAAGCGACGCTGTTTCTCTGAGTTTAGTTTCATAGAAGTCGAGCGTTAATGGCTGAGCAGGCCACCAGGAGATTTTCGTTTTGATTTTTTGAATGAGCTCGAGGTCCTTGTAAAAGTCTTTCAGCACTTCAATACAAGTTTGAAGCCATTTCTTCTCGCATTGGAGTCCCGGAGATCCCTCAAGGCCTCCGTTTTTGAAGTAAGACTGGGCGTATCCTTGAAATGCAGCATAGTCCCTCAAAAGGTCATTTGCTGTGACATAAAAATGACTGCCCGATTTTACCCACAGTACATCAAGTAGGAGATTTTTTTGGGCTGAAAGAAAACTCCTTTCTGAGGTCTGAAGCCTTGAAAGGGCGCCTGGAATTCTTTGCTGGGGATCAAGAATAGGCCGCGCGAAATCATTTTTATCATCACTGATAAGCATCGACTGCAGCGTATTAAATAAACCGTGAAAATCCTGCCAAGAATACCAGTAATTATCGTCTGCAATGAATTGATCAGCAGACATAGCAATCGTCTTAGAAATTGTCCAAGGGGTGGGGATTGCTTTTTGTTCCGGCTTCAGCTTGCCATTATCCTTTTTTAGGTTGTCTACCAGAACTTTCAGCACTGAAAGAGGAACGTTTGAGAGATCATAGGAGTCGTCCTTTTTGCCGCTTTCGCCTGCGATATCACTGATATTTAGGCCGAGCCCAATAGGGTCAAGCCTCCAGAATTCCAGCGCGTAACGTTTATAGAGCGTCAGTTCAGGATCCTGATTTTCTTTCCTGCAAGCATCGTAATGGAAGGCTTTCAGAAGCTGGCAGCAGTCAACGGGACGGATTCTGTGTTGCATGCGACGTAGTAATCCAATGTCTTTTGTTCATCAGCAGTGATGAAAAAGCAAATTTTTGCAGTTTTAATCGCATCACGGAATCTATCTTTTCCCAAGACCTGGAATTCAGTCCGGATGGCATCATAATTTTTCTTCATTTGAATGCGTGACGCATAATCAAATGGGGTATTTCCGCTGTCCGTACCGCCCAGACTCTTGAAGAATTTTCCTAAAAAGCTCGAGTTCTCGTCCAACAGATCTAGTGCGTGCAAAGCTAAACAGATAGTGGTTAATCGCTGTTGCCCGTCCACAACCTGAAAATCGGTTTGCTTTTTGTAGAGGAAAGCAGAACCGAGGACTTGATTTTTTAAATTGAGGAAGCTCTTAATAAAACTTCTTACGGTTTCCTCACTCCACGTATATCCGCGCTGAAAGTCAGGCAGGACAACATTCTCATTAAAATTTTCCAGAAGCGTTTCAATAGTGAAGTCAATTGATGTGTCTTCGGTATTGCTGGGTATTTGCATTTTATGTTTGTGGAGTGGAGAAGATCTATTTCTCGTGTGATGCGTGGTCAAGCATTATAGTGTTTCTCAGATAGAAACCAAGTAGGGATATTTGAAGTCGGTATTTAGGATTTTATTTTGTTTGGCCCAATAATTGACAGATGAAACATTATCGTTGGCAATTTGGAACTTGAACCGCAAAGGTGAGGGCAGGACGTGTTTAAGCGTTTGGCTATTATGTTCGCTATCCCCTGAGACTTGTCGCCGACACAAAAGACTGCAGGCCTCGATTTATATAAGTTCGAGGCCTGCAAGCTTCGCCGCTATTACTCTTTATTTCCAGGGTTCTAATTGAGCCGCGTACTTACCGGCGACTCGACCGAATACCATTGCATCAGCGTTAGCGCAGGCACCCTGATATGTAAGGCCCCATGTGGAACCGAGCTCGCCCGCAACGAAAAGTCGAGGAATCGGTTTTCCGTACGGATCAAGAACCTCCGCCTTAATGGACTTCTTGGGGCCGCCCATGGTGTGATAGGTGACAGGAACCAGTTTCACAGCATAGAAGGGGCCTTCCTCAATAGGAGCTGACCAGCTTTTTACATCACGGCCTACGAAAACCGCTTTCATATTCGGATCAGCTGTCATTGTTCTGCCATACTCAGTATCGATACCTTTTGTTCTCAAATCACTGTTCCATCGCGCAATGGTGCTTTCGAGTACTTCAGGAACTTTGATATTCAGCTTTTGTGCGAGTTCCTTAATGGTCGGAGCTTGAATGATGACGCCGGAGTCGATTTCTTTCTGATTGTCTCTGCTCCATTTGTATCCTTCGCGGTTGATCGCCCATCCGGAACCTCCGTTGGAAATGATGGGGCCTGCCTTGAGATAGCTGGAATCCATGATCATGTAGCACGGAATTCTCGGATATCTGTGCTGAATCGCATCGAAGTTATTGACGGACATCCAAGAGCAGTGGTAATCGAGTTTCTTCTCATTAACAAAGCGTTTGCCGTCCTGATCTACCCAAATGAAGGCAGGCTGTCTAGTAACCATAGCGATACCGGCCTGAACTCCGGGGACTTGCACGCCGAGCGGAGCAGAAACCGAATTCATATGCCACAGATCGCATCCCATGGACTGGGCCATCAGAAGACCGTCACCGGTGTGCGCGGGGCTTCCGAGATACGCCATCGGATTTCCGTAGATGTACCTTGCCATTAATTCAGGATTGCTTTGGAATCCGCCGGTGCAGATGACGACTGCCTTGTTTGCTTTTACAAAATACGGCTTGTTGTCCTTCAAGGCTTCTACGCCGATAACTTCATTTCCTCTGCGGACAAGCCTTCTTGCCGGGCAGTTAACGATAACGGGAATATTTTTAGCCTGAACGGCTCTGTCGAAAATGCCGAATAATCGATCTCCGCCTTTTGCACCGGGGACATTGCGAACAGACATCTTGTTGACGCAGTCGGCGCCAGGCAATTCCTGATAGCCTGCGTGTCCGTAGACACCAATTTTGCCTTCAGGCGCTAGAGACTGAACATAATCGCCTAAATGAAGAGACTCTTCACAGAAAAGGTCTAAAAGTTCCTTATCCCATTCCGAACGGGAAAGTTCGTAAAGCGCCTTTTGGAATTTGAAGTAATCGTCCTTATTTGTCGGAACGACAAATCCGCCGGAGGATACCGATACATTACCGCCGCCATGGGGCATTTTTTCGAGAATCAAAACCTTTGCACCTGCGTCTGCAGCCGCAATTGCGGCATTTGATCCTGCATTTCCATAACCTAAGACGACAACGTCAGCCTCATTATCCCAAGCCGGCATATCTTCAGGACGATCGGCTGCGATTGCAACGGACATTCCGACGGGGGCGGATATTGAAGCGGCCGAGGCGCATTTAAGGAAACTTCTTCTGGTAGACATGGTGAGTTCTCCATGGTTGAGGGATTACGATTACGTTATAACCCATGCTTCCTGATCTTGGCTATTAAAATTTTAATTGTTCTAAGTAATAAGTATTTAGAATCGTAGAGTTACGGATTAACTGAATGATTTAAAGAAAGGTTTTATTTATATTTACGAAACGATCTCAATGCTGCGGATACTCCCACTTTGTTTGCCTACAACTGCGCACGATATCAGCACAATCCCCTAACTGAGTACAATTAAACTCGTAGATTGCTCGATTTCTACTTATAATTCAACGCAGGATAGCTCGCGAAGGATCAGTGCTGGGTTCCCGAATGGGAGTAGGCTAACTGCCGGAAGTTTGCTTAGAATTTTCCTTTGCCCCTGGTGCTGTCTTTGCTTTCAGCTCTGTGAGGATATTTCCGGGATCCTTGCAGAGCTCACCCAGAATAAAATCCACAGCTTTCTGACTGTAATAGTATCTGTCTTTTTGATCGTGTTTGTCGATGTAGCAAAGGTCTGATTGCTTCTTAATGGCGAAATAGTCAATTAACAAACAGCAATGATATTTATTGAAATTAACAACTGCGCCATTAAGAAGAAGATTAATATTCTTTTCTCTAAGACGATTTTTTATAAAGTCTATTATTTTCTTTAGCGAGTAACTGTGTGTGCTGTTAGGATCGGATTGCGTTTTGCTAATAGCGACCGGATTATCGCTTTTTGGAACCACGGTAACGCATTCGGTGGCCTCTTCTCGTTTCTTAGTTAGATAAAATCCGTGCTCGACAGGGATTGCATACTAGGGGCCATTAGCCCCTGCAAGAGTATTTAATTCCCCGTCAAGACGCGAAATATGCTCGAAAATGTCTGACGAATATTTTCCTCTCAGGGCGTCAATGGATAAAGTGTTCAGAGTTGTGGTGAGGGATAGAAAGCCTAGAGAAACCCGGTCCCCTAGGCTTATATCAGCAAAGGCAGATAACTTATCCGAATAATTGAAAATGCATGCTTGAAACAGAGGAACATACAGCATCTCGTACTCTTCGGTTATAAAATGAGTGCTTGTATTCCTAAGTTCAACTATCTTCTCAAGATTTAATCTTACCGGGTCTTTTTCATTCGTGAGTATTGTTTTGACACATCTCTCCAGACTAAATGTTCTCTTTACGTCTTTGCTTGGCTGGTAGTAAATGCTCTCTAATCCTTGAGTTTTAATGAGGTAACCTTTCAGTAGAAGTTCCCAAGCGTTACAGATGAATATCGCGAAAGCTTCCACCCTATAGCGAATAGTAGGTTTATTGTAATTTTCGACGGCTAAGAGAAACGCTTCTACTGATTTTTCGAAAAGCCGAGAAAACATGGGCTTGGGCGGATTCATTGTATCTCCTTTGGTTTTGAAGGAGTTTAGCAAATACTCATATATTCTTCTAGATGATGAAACAAGAAAGGAACCCCTCTCTTTGATTTATACAAAATTAGAGTGGTTATAAAATTTAGAAATTTGGGAAAGTAAAGTGTGGAGTTGCAGAATGGCTAGAAAACAGTTTTATTCCGATCTAGTTGACTATCGGGAATAGCTTTATTTTTTGGTATTGAACGGGGCGCTTAAATTATTTTTAATAACGCTGGAGTGCGAATAAGACTTTTGTACAAGTTTATTGTCCTAAATTTTCGTTAGAAAGAAGAAGGAGAGAACAACTGCGGTCGAAGAATTCTCCTTCGTTCTATCAACTCGACAGTTGGCCACGCCTTCTTCTGCTACTTCTTCTCACTCAAATCATTTTCCTTTTCAATTTTTCCTGCACCCATAGGCGAGGTGTAGCCGGCACCACCTAGGAACGCATTTTTCAGTACAGTGGAAACGCCTTTTTCCTTTTGCTGATACCGCTGAACGCCGTCGTCGACAGTTTCCTTCTCCAGATCAGTCGCTTCCATAGACGCGGCTGCGGCCAAATCTCTTTGGGATCTGTCTTTGTCGTATTGCCGTAAGAACTCCTCACGAGAACGATTCAGCCGGGTAAAACTGAGATCGGATTCTGTATGGATTTTTTGTCCTTCTTGGTTAACAGTTTTGGAATGATCAAGCTTTGTGCGATTCAGAGTGCGCTTTCCGATGACTGTGAGCTCTGAGAGCTCCGCTCGCTTTTGCTGAATCTGACTGGTGCCGGCATACTGACCGGAGGCGGATCTGTCCAGCGCGTCAGCGGAAACCGCAGCGCCCAAGTTTTCTCTGGCGAGTTCATCATGAAACAGATGACGCAGACCCTCTTCTGCCGAATGCCCGCTGGAAGATATGTAGCGTCTCATGACGGCCGCGTCTCGGTTGACAATCATTGAATCATTTCCGCTGAGTCCTTCTGACACGGTTTGTGATGCGGACTGTCCCCGGCTGAGTGTTACGCCGCGATCAGAAGATGTCCGATAGGCTTTGTCGAGAGCCTTGGTGAACGCATTCGCTGCCTGTCGTACACCGACATCGTCACTCGTTGCGGCAATCTCCTCTGAGGCGGATCTGAGCGAGTGATATGCTTCAGCCCGCTGTCTGGCTGTAGCGCTTGTCTTAGAGCCGACAGCCGTATCCACGAGCTGCTGCGCGGTTTTTGTTTCTCCGGAGAGTCCGACGCCGAACCCGTCCGCAGCGCCGCGAAGCGTGGCGCTGAAACTTCCGCTCTTGCCGGTGCTTGAAGTGCTTCCGCTTGAAGTATTGCCGGCTCCGGCGGCTGTTTTATCGACCGCGGAGAGCTGCGGGACGGAGCTCGGAGCATTAAGAAGAGTGCCTTCGGCTGTGGGTTTGGAGACTTCGCCCTCGGCGCCCGCTTCACCTACAGCGGCTTTCATCTGTATGCCGCTCGTGACGCTGAATGCCTCAGAATTCGAGAGACTGCGTGACGCGGAGGAGCCCTCTGCCACACTTTGACTGAGGGACGAGGAAACGCCGCCCGAGGAAACGTCTGAAAGCGCGCTGCGCTTTGCGAGACCTTCTGAGAGCGAATGAGCAAAAGAGCGCAGCGAAGAATCCGAAGATGTAGCTGCGGAGCTGACGGACAGTGCGTTTGACTCTGACTGCGTCAGGGAAACGGAGGACGTGGAAGCGGACTGTACAGATCTTGACTGCGTCAGCGAGCCGCTTGACGAAACGCCGAGATCAATAGCAGTGCGCTGCATACCGACAACCGTTCCGTCCTGATCTCTGGTAACCGTTCCGTAGGCGGTCTGAGTGCGTGAGGCATATGGATCCGACCATCCGGCAGACAGATCTGATTTATTAGCGGATTCGGAGTTTCGGGATGTATTTCCAAGTGAGACATTGCCCGCATTAAAATTGCCGCTTCCCGCCTGATTAGCAGCAGAAGAAGCCGCGCCCTGCGCAGGCGCCATAAGGCCAGAGGCCATAGAAACAAAAGCCATGTCGCTTCCCTTGGCAAGCGCAAATGCGATCATCGGAATCAGAAGCGTTAGACTGCCCGCGATCGCCTGTGATGAGCTTCCGGCCTCACGGATTAAATCCGCAGCCTGAAGTGTGCTTCCGCCGAATTCTGCGATCAGTCGGTTCATGGGATTGGCGTCCACTGTAATCATGAGATAGTTGGCGACCGCAAATAGGGGCGCCCACAACTGAACCCAAATGAGCAGAACAAAAAAAGATCGAAAGACTACCCCTGCAGCCGAACCGGCAGCGATCATTAGAACAAGCATGAGCGGAAATGCGGCAATGACGATAAATTCCACACAGTTGCGGATTTTAGGAAGGCTCTGCTCGGCTAACTTAGCCAGTGTTCGGTAGTTGATTTCTGATGAAAGGTTTGCGGAAGCCGAAGAAAATTTAACCGCCAAATCGAGCGGAGCTCCCGCTTGGCGCGCAATGCTTTCCAGACCTCGCGGGAGCGCAGACAGCATGACCGAGTGCTTGAGGCTGTCCTCAAGCGATCGGGAGACGCCAAGCAGCAGGGCCTCGCTGTGTGGAAGCGTGCGCGCGATCACTGCGGAAGGATCAGGCTGCTCAGGCACCAGCAGTACGCCGAGGCGCTTTTTAATAAAATCGATCTCAACATTATTTAGATGGTCTTCCAGCGACTGAACCGCCGCTTCGCAGCTTTGCACCGATCCGTCCTGAGCGACCGTGGAACGGGCCGGATTAACCCAGCCTTCCTGTTTGATTGTGGCCCAAAGGTTGCCTGATTGAGCGAGCTCGTTCACTTTGTCGGGATGATCAGTGAGTTCGGGACCTACGCAGTCAGCGGTAACTCGCTCGGAAAGCGCTCTTCCTTCCGGCGTGACAGCGCCCGCGTTCAGTAGCGCTGTGACGGCACGCTGCGGATAGACCAGACCGAATCGGCTGAATCGTTCGGCGTCCGGTAAAGAAAACGCAGTCTCAAATGAACCTGTCAGGAATCGTCCGATGCGTGAGGCGGCTGAAGAAAAGAAACCTACGCCTAACGGGACGCTGCTCACGACATAAACATCGGTGTTTCTCTCGTCATGAATCGCAAGATCAACCTTGGGAACGAGCATGACTGAGTAAAAGAGCACGGCCGCAAAAAGGTAGACTTTAGCGGCAAGGCCCTGCCATTTAAGGAGCGCTCCGGTGATGGCGGCGAGGAAACCTGCGAGAACCGCGGATTTAATCAGACCGGTGTAAGAGAGGCCGGAGCAGATCGCGACAAGCGCCTCGAATAGGTCACGGATCTGACCTCCGTTCCAATAAGCGTAGTAGTCCAACACCATTTAATTTGCGGCTCCGAATTTAAGGTTGGCGGCAAGATCGGCCGCAAGTGCACCTTTAACACTTCTTTCCAGGTGAGAAATCTGCGTCACAAAAGAGTGCGCTCGGCTCATCTGCTGAAATACGGCATCGCTTCGATCTGCTAAATCCCTGCGGACGGCGTCCACTCTCTGCTCAATCGCTTTAAGATGGTCGGCCGCGATGACGCTGGTTTGGGAGGCAGAAGACGCGGCAATCGCGGTTTTAATATCCAGAGATAATCGATCCATGGCGCGGATCACGGCCTCGTAGGCGGCTGCCTCCACGTAAATTCTGAGCACGTCCTGAGAAAATCCGAGATATCGGTGCGAGGTGGTCGCGTTGATCAGACGGATTAACGGAATCGTGGATGAGGAGACGAGCAGAGTCAGGTCGTTTTTAGAGACGAGCGAGGGATCTCTGCTGAGAATGGAATTACGGTAGGCAGCCGCGGCGCGCATAAATTCGTAGGGCAGGTTCATTTCATCGAGCGGCGTTTTACGGACCGTGAGACAGCGATCGTCTCCGTCCTCTTTGACGCAGCGAAGACGAAAGGACTCCGCGTCGAGCGCCTCTTCATCAGGTCTTCCGAATAAAAATCCGACTAAATCCTGGCCCGCGATCGGGATCGCGCGTGTCACAGCGTCGTTTCCGCTGCCCTCCTGAACATAGATGACGGTCCCAACGAGCGTCATCATGAGCTCTTTGAGCTCGTCGCTGTAATCCGCGGAGAATTTGCCGCCCGAGAGCAGTGACCAAGTGAGGTTGAGTTCCGGCGCGTCTACGATGTTGCCTCCGGAATCTCGTCTGGTTGGCGAATTTTCTATGACGGCGGAACCGTTGGTGCGTGTCATCGCGTCGGCTTCAGAGGCGTCGGAGACGGTGCCTGAAGAGCGCAGTTCATTTTTGGAGTCGTAGCTCAGCTTATGCAGCCATTGTTCGGCACCCGACATCTTAATCAGATTCTGAGCAGTGGTGCAGGAATCCTGAAACATACCGGTGTACTGTCGGATCATGTCACGGAAACTGGTGACCTGTTCATTTAAGTCCGGCGCGAGCGACTGCAGCGCGAGCTGGAACGCGAGCCCCGGAAGCGCTGTACCGATATTGCGCAGGAATGCAACGAATTCCTCTCGGCTCGGGATACCGAATGCGCCCATAAATATGTCGATACCGCCGCAGCCGGCGGACAGGGAGGGCGGCGTAAAGTAGAAAGCGTTGAAATCCTTTCTTGGGGCTCGATAAACAAAACCGCCCGCGGTCACAGTGTTCATGCCTGCGGACTGATAGACGCCTGCTTCAGTGAGATTGCCCTGGTAGGATCCGGCAGCGGAATAGAAATCTTTCATGAATCCCGCGTTTGCCGAAGTAGACACGGAGACGGCGCAGAGCGCTGCGCAGAGAATTTTTTTTAGTTTAATCATGATGCGTTCTGATGGGGGCTGAGAGCGTCTTGGCCTCTGAAGAGAGACTGGCCGGGAGATTTAAGCGCTAGCGTCTGTATGCGGGAGAGCATGTCCTCAAGCGAAAGAACGCCTGACGAAACCAGATAGCTTTGCGATTTATCGCTTTTAACCATAAAAAGAGCCGGAACGCGTGAGAGTCCCTCTCCGTTGGTGAGCAGCTGAGAGACGCCGTTATCTGGAAGCGCGTCCGGGAAATGCGGGTTTGCAGAGCCGTCCAAAGAGACTGCAAGCAGCTCAAACCCGTATTCTGTCTGCAGACGTTTAATGAGCGGAGACTGAATCTCGCAGAATCGGCAGTCAGAGCGGTAGAAGTACATCAGGCCCCATGACTGAGTCAGAGACCGGATGTCCTCTTTCTTTTGTTCAGCGCGGGACGAATTGAGCGCTACCTGCGCAAAGTTGGCCGCCGGGTTGAGTGTCGAGAAATCAAACTGAGGGTTCTGCCAGGAGGTTCTGCGATAGACATCTGTAAAGAGAGAAGCTTTTTCCTGTACGAAGTAGTTGACCTCCTGAAACGCGAGAACATTTTCTTCCGTAGGATTAAAGGAGGCGTTCGCTAAACGAAACGCGTGTTCTGCCTTGAGTTCATCTGCGCTTTGGATGCTATTTAGATCTTTGAACGGAGTTGTTTTAGGTTTGGGCTTTTCTTCGTCGGGGTAGTACAGAAAGCCGCGGTCCTGGTTTTTCCAGACATCTTCCTTCCAGAAGTCGGATGCGCAAGCCTGCGTCGAGACTGCGCAGAGAAAGAGTGTTAACAGGGATAATTTATGAAGTTTCATATCGATTAAAAATAGGGTTAGGGTTTAGGCTGTTTGAGATTTCGCTTCTTAGCGGGCAGCTGCGGCTTACCGGTGAAATTCGGATCCACCACGGCGGACGTCCCGACAGAGGGAGAAACATATGCGCCGAGGTCTTTACTGATGAGGTTATCGAGATGCGTTTCTCCGCGATCCTTTGCCGCAGCGTCATCAAGACCGTTCTTAGTGACGATCAGCGCCTCAAATTCGGAGAGATCCATTTTGTCGAAATCCAGTGACTCGAGTTCCTCCATCGTGAATCCGGTGCACACCGGATCTTTGGCCGAGCCCCATGATTTTCCGAGCTGGATTCTTCCTTGCTCCTGCAGGATTCGTGCGAGCGGCGAGTTGTAGCAGCAATAGCTTTCGCTGCGTTCAATACAGCCGAACTTTTCTCCTTTGGAGCAGTAGGTGCCGACGTAATGACAAAGGTTCTGACCTTTTTTCAGCATTAAGGTCTGCTCGAACTGTTCGCACTGCAGGTAATCCATTGCGATTTGGAACGCCACCGATATCGTAAACGAATAGGGGTCAAATGTGAAGTACATTGTGCCTCCCTGCAGCGTCATGCCAAAGCCGTAGAAGGAGAGCGAAGGGTTGTAGACACCGCTTGCCGCATTGCCGTAAAGGAAGTTGAGCATGCCTTCGGTTGCGGAACTTGCGGAAAGCACATCATAGACATAAGGACTGCCGACGTATTTGATCGCTTCAACCGTGGTTTCTCCGGCAAAACTCATGGCCTTGCCGAACGCGCTTGAATTGGAGGTTCCCGCTTTTACTTTGGTATCGCAGCAGGAGAAGCCGAGGACTTTTTTAGTGCACTTATCCTTCTGACCGTTAAAGAAGAGGCCGTTTTCGATATCACCGTAGACGGATGCCTGACGCACGATTTCCAGGTACGCAAGCACCTTGGAAAAGTCTGTGTCCGCAGGATCGTTTGCTCCGTCGCACAAACCGTCGAGACATTCCGCGGGTCGGCAGACTGTTTCGGTGGTGACACTGCCTTCCTTTTCTTCGCAGCGATAGGTATGTGCGGTGGTGAGGCACTTGCCGCTGTCATCAATGGCGATACAGTCGGAAGAAACCTTCACGCAGGAGGAATTCATTTCGAGTTTGTCACAGTCGCTCTGAGTGCCTGAGAGCGCGCCGCAGACGTAAGTGTGTTCATATTTCCAGCAATCCTTGTAGATTGGAACGCCGTTGACGATTTTCTCGCCGCCGGGTTCAGTGCATTCGGTTCTAAGGATCGCGCAGTTTGGATTCTCTTCGAGCGGTTTACAGGTATCGGACTGAGAAATGCTGCCGATTGAGATGTTGGAATCGATGATGTCGGCTCCGGGAGCATCGATTTCCTTATCGCCCTTGCAGAAGATTTCTTTTTTGTATGCGATACAGCTCAGACCGTTCCTCTCTTCGCACACGGAGGAGCGAACTTCGCACTCGGGGAGTTTTTCTAAAACTTCGCAGCGATTGTCGGAAACGTTTTTAACGCAGTCATAGGTGTACTGGAGCTGAAGGCAGTCGCCGTCGGGGCCTTCCTTCAGACAGAGACTTTTAGGAGCGGAGCATGTCATGCCCGCAGTCGCGTGCGTGCAGGAGAGCATGTCAAATCCCGGATTCTGAGTCCCTCCGACACTCGTGATATCGTCTCCGGCGATGGGCGGCGTGTCCGCGCACTGATAAGTCTGCTGAAACTGCGTACATCCGTTGGCGCCTTCTTTTATGCAGACCGAGTCGCCCACGGGCTTACAGCCTGCGGCCTGAAGCTGCGAGCAGCTATTGGAGACGCCTTGAGCAGCGCAGGCGTACGAGTATTCTTTTTTCCAGCATTCTTTGTAGACCGCGACGCCGTTAATGAACCTTGTGCCGGGACCTTCCACGCATTCTTCTTTAGCGATAAAACACTGAGGGTTATCTAAAAAATTAGCGCAGGAGGAAGTATCGCTTCCGCTGTTGACGGTGTGGGAGTAGTCGATGAGGACTGCGCCTTCGATATTGTCGGCGGGAGCCGAGCAGCGGTATGTGGAAAGCGTCCCGAGGCACTCGCCGTTTAGACCGAAGGAGGTGCATACGTCGGACTCTTTGGCGCATTGCTTTAAGGAGGAGAGTCCCTTGCAGTAGTCAATAGTTTCGTTTTCCGAGCAGCGCATTTCGGTTTGGTAGTTCCAGCACTCACGAAAAACCTCGACCCCGTTGATAAATTTAGAGCCGGGACCGTCGACGCAGATGCGCTTTCCTTCCTCGCAGACCGCAAAGGCGCTATGGCTGAAGGTAAGGATAATTAAAGACAGGAGTATTTTGCTCATGGGGCGGCCTTGATCTCGGTACCGTCGTCAGCAATGCAGGTTTTTTGCCACTGTTCGACGAGGTGCTCAGTGGACGCCTTTTGGAAAAAGAAGTTTTGCGAAATAGAGCCGGAATAGTCCCATTTGCCCGGGTGGATAAATATTTCCATTTTGATCTCAGTGCTGCAGTTGGTTCCCGAGCATCGGGTTTTACCGCTCCAGCGCCCCTTGCAGTTGGAGAACTCGCGCTCGACAACAAAATCTTCAGCTTCTACGCTGAAAGTGAAGTTAGGGGAATTTTTTACATTGGTTTCGATCTGAAGCAGCGGTGTTTTAGCAGTGGAGCACTGATATTTGAGCGCGATCATGTCTCCGCCCGAACAGTCGTCCTGACCCAGGTATGAGGAGGTTTCGGACTGCGCGATGTGCATGGAACCCGGCTCACAGCCTTCAAATCCGTCGATGCGAAGCACTTCGTTGCAGCGGTAGGGCTTCTGCTGGAAATTCTTAGATTCGCACTGATAGGTATAGCGGCTGTCGATATTGACGACTTCGCCCGCGCTGCAGGTTTGGAGCGGCGCATGTCGGCAGTTGTACTGCTGAGTGGAGGATACGTAATCGGCAAGGCAGGAGACCTGAAGTTTCTGAGCAGTGCGGCTGACGCACTCAAATAATGTGGATACATCGAGTTTTTCTGCCCAGCCCTTAAAGCAGGCTTCAGTGGAGGCGTTGACGCTTTCTTCGCAGACCGCAAAATCGGTCTGCGGGGGCTGCGTTGTCGTGATGGTCTCGCAGACCATTTGGCCGTTGGAGGGCAGCTCCGGCAGTTTGTTCAGCAGCTGATCCCGATCAGCGAGCATGCCCTCAAAATCGGACTCCGGCCATCCGGGTCTTGCGTGCGTGTCGTAAATCACCTGGACCGCTCGACAGTCCATACTCGTCTTAGAGAGACATCCATCGGCTTTTTGTGAGCCGGGGTTGAGAAGTGAGCCTTGTCCTTTTTCGAACAGCGCAGTGAGATCCGAGACGTCGGAACCAAATTCCGGAACGACTTGGGATGCGCCGCCCTCCGATATATAGTCCTTGAGGTTCAGTTTGGCGGCTTCTTCCTTTGCGGCCTGCATAGCGGAATCCTTATCCGCGGCGAGGCAGACCGATAAAACCGCCGCGCTGAGCGAGAAGAAGGCGATGATGAGAGGCAGAAGTCGCATTTAGTTTCTGTCTCCGAGTTTGGCGCGCAGCGCTCGAGCTTTTTCTCCGAAGACATCCTGTCGATCGGAGAGCTGATCCAGCGCATAGCCGAGCGTGACATCGCCTGGTACGGCAACTGCGCGCGGAGCGGTTCCGCAGGCTGAATCAGTTTCTTCTTTTATCAGCAGTACCGGAACCTCTTTAATGCCGAACTCGGTAAATAATTCCGGATGAAGTTCGATCGGAGCGCCCGCCTCGATGAGCGGCGCAAACGCTTTCAGAGAATTAGGATTCAGAAGCGGCGCCTTGGGGTTCTCGTCGTCAGAGGGCACGCCCGCAAAGGCCATCGGTACACCCGCGTCGCGGCAGTCGCGCGCGAGTCTTTCCAACGAGGCTTTGGGCATTGACAGGGAGACGAGCATATAGGCAGATACTTGAGTCTCTTTGGCCGGTGCGGGGTTTTGGGCAAACTGTGAGGCGGACTGCAGCACGTCATCAATCGTGAGGTTTGAAGCAAAGGCAGCAGAAGCGGCTGAGAGCAGGAGCGTAAATAAAATCGAGCGCATAGCAAATCGAGAATTAAGACGGAGTGACACCGCTGCCCTGACAGCAGTCGCGTTTGCGGAAAATCAGATATGCGGCGTCTTCGCCGCCCGAGGCCCATGTTTTACCGGAGTACCACAGCGCGCTTGAGGCGCCCATCGGGTAGCAGCAGCGGCCGTCCTGTTTACCGGTTGTGCGTGCGGGATACATCATCTGAGTGCGGTAGACGCGCTTATCCATGATCGGTTCAAGATACGGGCCGCACTGGCCCTTTTCTCCGTAGGCCGCCCATTGAAGTCCCTGACGGTGCAGTTTCATGGTAAAGCGCGCGACCAGTAAAGAAGAGGCCTGAGGAAAATGCACATGCGCGCCGACCCAGCCCGTGAGCGGGAAAATTCCGCCGTGGCAGCCCGCGCACCAGTACAGTTCGGAAATCGGCAGGCCCGCGGTCGCTGCGGCGCAGTCCGCTGCGCATGCGGCAGCGGCCGCAGGATTCGCAAAGAGGCTCGCGTCGGGATTTAAAAAGAAGGTGGTAACCGGATCATCCCAAAGTGGATCCAGTTCCGTCATATAGGCTAAGTCCCATGCCGACTGCTCCAGGCAGTTTGAATCCAGCAGAGCTTCAAGCACAAAGAGCCAGGGCGTGAAGTACCAATGGACCTGATAGAAGGAGGATCGCTGAGAGGAAGCGGATTTATTAGGCGTGCGGCCGTGCGCGGGCGCCCGTAACCCGACATTGAGATCCAAGCCGCCTAGCGAAGGAAAGCAGTACGGAGTACGAACCACTTCCGCGGTTCTGAGCGGCTCCCAAAACGACATATTAAGGCCTACAGTGATATTGGCGCCGGAAACACACATGCAGAGCGCGTTCGCGTCGGTTTCAGGATCTTTGTTGGCACCCGATGAGAGCGTAATGCTGCCGAGTTTGATCGGGAACATGCAGCTCCAGCAGACATCGGTGAGCGGATTGATCACTTTGCCTCGGCAGCCGGAGGCCTGAGCGCTTGAGAGGGCGCACAGACTGAACATGACAATTAAAAGAAGACGTTTCATGAGCGAAGATACGGTAAAACTAACTCGGGTTCATCGGCCGGGAATTCGGCGCACTGAGGGCCGGTTTCTCCGTTAAACAAAAGCGCGGGCACCTGTCGGATGCCGAAGGATCGGACAAGGGAAGAGCCCTGATCAAAAAATATGCGTCGATTTAAACGATCCGATGCTTCGGAAATCGAGCCTGACGTTAAAACGACACGCACATCCGGAAGTTTGCGGATGAGTTTTTCTGCGGCCTTGAGGCTTTGTTCGTCATCCGCATTGATAAAAAGCAGCGCGTGCGGGATCTTCGGAAGCTCGATTTGCCGAGACTCACGAAGCAGCTTCTCAGGGAGACGCTCAGGGATGGAAGGCGTCACATCCCAGACGCGCAGCGAGTCGGCTGCAGAAAGCGCGATCGCGGGCTGTGGCGTTTCTAAAGATTTTCGGATCTTGGTTTTGTTTTCCGCAAATCTTCGATTGTAAGAGCCGTCCTCTTTCATGCCGCGCACTCGGTTTTTAAAAGCCTCGAGAATGTTGGGTTCAATGACTTCGGTAAGCGGCCCCAAGGCAGGGAGCTTTTCTAATTTCGTCCGAGGTTTTGCGCAGGGTTTTGCGGCCTCAGGTTTTGGCATCTGAAACGAGGGTTCCGACTCCGCGTTTGCGGCCGACAGCGTGGTGAAGAGCGCGACAGCGCCGATAAGCGCGAGAGACGCGGCGATTTGAGAGGGTTTCATTGCGAGGACTCTTAAAAAAGCGGATGGGCTTTGCCGCTGAATCGGCACCGATCGATCAGCCCGAACTTTGCGTAACGGCTGTCATAGGAATCCGGGTGTGTGCCGCGCATAAAGTAGTGATCGGGCGGGATCACGCCGGAGGTGATCACATCCAGCGGATCGCCGCGCTTGGAGTGCGTTTTGGCAAGCGCGATTTTTTTGCCGTCGCAAAAGATTTCGCGATTGATCTCCTCAATCCGCTGCCCTGGGCCGCAGGCGATCTCCTTTACAAAGGTGAGTTCGAAACCGTCTACGGAATCGGGCTTGGGGTTAAAGGCGGTATAGTCGCCGACCGAGAGGTTTCTCTCGCCGCGTTCAATTAAAAAGAGCGTGAACGGCAGGGACTCGGTACGATTTACGGCGGGATGATAAAAGTGCGTAAAGAGGCTGATTAAAAGAAAACTCAAAAGCCATATCCAGCCGCGTTTCTCGATATGCGTCCTGAGGCGCCGCGCAAAGACTCTCGGATGAGTTTTAATCATGACGCACCTCGGACACGCTCAGAAATCCTGCGCAGATCTTTTTGCTTTTGAGCGCGGGATAAATTCAAGCGCGCTAAGAGTTCGTCCGTGTAATCGGGCAATGTGTGCGGCGCGATGACCGCTGACGAGACAAGAAGCGTGCAGCCGCAGTCCTTCTGCATCGCTTTGAGTTCGTTCTGCAGATTGAGCGCAAAGCGCTTGGCTTCGAGCATCAGTTCTTCGTCTCTAAGGCCGCCTGCGGCAAGCGCGGCTTCGTTGGCTTCAACTACTTCATTGAGGTTTAGGACAGCAAGTTTGCCTTTAGAGCTGAATTTGGAGAAGTGCTCAAGGGCGGTCGGTGCGGCTAAAACGGCGGTCGCGGTTAACGCTGCGCAGAGTACGGAGGACAAAATAATATGAACGGGTTTCATTCTTTGGAGTATCAAGGATTAGGGGTGGCGGCTTTCAGGCTTCTTTCCTGAAGAAGCGCGTGAATCGCGTCGTGAGTAGAAAGCCCTTTGGACCGGAATTTCTGAATGTCGGAAATATCGTTCGGATGGGAGCTCGTGAGAAGCAGCGTGTACGGGTCCAAAATCAGACGATTAACAGAGGGCGGGGCGTCTCCGATGCGGACATATACCTCGGAGTAGGCGCCGGCAAGTGAAGTGAGCGATCCGAGGATTTTGTATTCAGATTCATCCATACCGAGCTGATTGTCTTTTTCCGCTTCGGCGAGCGCGGAATCCTTGAGTCTCAAGATGAAAATACAGTCGGCATTATCGAGTGCGGCTTTTGCGGTATCGCTTTTCCAGTAGTCGCCCGGTTTCTGCGTCGCGGTAAAAAATGCTCCGTTTTGTTTACGCGCCCGTCGATAGCCCGTCTCGATAAATTTGCCGGAGTGTCCGCCCGCCATTAAATCCCAGGCCTCATCGATGATGACGAGTTTGGGCTGAGAGCGCTCGCCTCTGCGCATCTCCAAATCAATTTTGTACATCAGAAGAAGCAGCACTACGGACTGCAGCGACTTTCGGGTACTGAGCTGCTGAAGTTCGAGCACGATAAAGCTGTTGTCGAAATTTATGTTTGCTTCGCCCTCAAAAAATGACGCGAAGGGTCCCCCTTTGGCGTACGGCAGCAGCTGCACACCCAGGTCCACCAATCTCGGATCGTCATAGCGCTTTTGTTCATCCGCGCTGAGACTGTCATAGACGCGCGCCCATTCGTGATCTCCGACTCTCGGGTTGGTTCCGCCGAGTCTGCCGTTGCGAAGCAGCGATTCGGCAAGATCGGTAATCGTCGCGGTACGGCCTTCTTCCAGGGATCTCTCGTATACGCTTCTAAAATGCACCTGCAGATGAGAAAGCCGTAAATCGTCCAGAGGCTGAGAGGGAGAGGCCATCTGCGCCAGGAGCGGCAGCATCAGATCCATATCCTCGTCGATATTGGTGATCATCGAGAAAGGATTAAGACAATCATAGGTGCCGTCCTCTTTGGCCTGCGGCGAGAGTTCGATGAACTGACCGTTCAGGACGCTGCATAGCTTCGCGTAGCTGCCGCCGATATCGATGATGTAGACGCGGGATCCGCAGGCGAGCGAGCCAATCGCCAGACTATTAAGCAGAACGGATTTGCCGGAACCGGAGTTGCCGATCACGACACCGTTATAGTTGCCGTTCGGGTTGGCGTAGGGGTCGATTAAAACGAGTTGGCCTCTTCGGGATAGGAACGAGAGGATCGGCGTAGGTTCGGTTTTACCGGCGCGAGGTCCGGTTCCTTTCCAATCTGCGAGCACGGGCAGTGTGTTGGCGGCGTTAGCGACGGTTTTAGTGGAGGAGCGCTGAGCGAGTTTGACGTCAAAGGCGAGCAGTGGGCCGCCCGAGAGCGGAAGGGACGTGATCAGTCCCTGCAGGTGCATGTAATCGTCCACGCACAGATCAATGCCGAGCGTTTTAAAGACGGATTTGGCGCTCTCGACTGCGTTGGCGCGTTCGCTAGCTTTGGCAAACACAAAGACCTCATGGCTTAACTGCAGCAGTCCTTCGCCGCTTTCGTAGGCAGCCATCGCACCTCGCCAATCCCTGGCTTCATCCTGAAGCGAGGGGATCATGCGGGCGATTTCGGTTGCGGCCATCTGTTCGGCTCGTGCGCTTTTAAGGCGTGCGGCCGCTTTTCCCTTATCGTAAGAGCCTTTGCTGAGATAAGTGGTGATCAGAAACGGGGCGGAAAACGCGGCGGAACTTCCTTTAACGCAGCCTGCGGCATGCATCATCGAGGCAAGCGTGATGTGCTCCGGATATCCGACCGGAGAAAAGCTGATGCCGAGCACCTCATCCTCGATATGCTTTGAATGAAAGCGCACGCCGTCCTCGGTCACGTCAATGCGGGTGTCGCGCGAGACACACTGCATGCGGGGTTCACGCGCGGGATCGGGTTCCGTCGGCGACCATTCACCCGAGCGCATGCGCTGAGGATTAAGAATCTGTGAGACCGTATTGATGAGCGCGCGTTTATTCCATACCCACGGAGAAAAGTGCCATTGTGAGAGCGCGGACATATGTGAAGCTCGAATAGTTTTAGCGCGTTCGCGTTCGGTTTCGTCAAAGGGGCGCTTCGTGGGGATCACGACCGACATCCAGCAGCGCATATTGCGCGCTCGGATTTTAAGATTCTTGTGCGGCGCGTGGTGCGCTCCTTGATTTAAGAAATCCGCCCGCGCGTGCGCCATGCTGAGCATGATGGATTTCTGCTCGTACCTAAGCGGTGAATCTTCCGCGCTTGGCTCAACTGCCGCTCTGCGGATGTATTCGGTGAGCGGCTCGATATAGGGCGAACCAAAGAGAGATACCTGAACACCGGTGCCTTCCTCCAGAACGGAACCAAACATTTCTTCCAGGCTTTTAGCCATCATGTCGTTCGCGCCTGTCTGAGGATGGATTTCTATGACGTAGCCGATTCCTTCAAAACTTCCGTCCGGCGCGCAGACCGCGCACAGACCGTCAGAGTCGTCAAAGTGCGCATAAGGGAGCTCCTGCGCGAATCGGTCAATGAGCAGGACAGATGTGTGTCGGCAGCGCCCAATGGTGTCAGCTCTCGTGTAGTTGCTCTCAAAGCGCTTGACAGAAAACGCCTTGGAAAGACGTGCGCTTAAGTTTCGAAGAGGGTTGTTCATGCGTACACTCGATTAAATTGAAGACAATTAAAGAGGATGAGAAGAGGCGCTAAACCCGAGCGCGGGAAGCTGCTTGAGTTTTTCTTTTTTGATTTCTTCTTTGCTCGGTTCCTTCTCTGAGGAAAGCGGGTAGACGGGTTTAGATACACGAGAAGAAGCGGCAAGCGACTGCACGCTTTGAGAATCCCAGCCGCCGTTATTGAGACGGACATAGAGATAGCGCTGATCGTGCAGGTCGCCATCTTTATCAGTAAAGGGTGCGAGCCAGACGCGAAGCACCGTCTCGGGCGTGCGCCACGGCTTAGCGGGAATAATCGTGACAAAGTCCTTTCGCTCTCCGACCGAGTCCTGAGCCGCAGCGGAAAGTTCCGCGGGGAGCGGCTGAGAGGAGGAATTATTCTCCGCATACACTTGAGAGATATTGCGGCAGCTCGGCCCTCCGGAAAGATCTGCGCATCCGAAATCCGTCTTCGCGTTGGAAAACCCGGTAATCGATCCGCAGCCTGTGAGCGCGGCAGAAGAGAGCATTAAAAGAATGAGTTTGAGTTTCATGATGATCAGCTCTTCTGCGCGTCAACAAAGTTCTGAAGCTTCTCTAAGGGAAGCGCGCCTGAGATTCGGTCGCCCGCTTCATTGATCAGAGTGGGCGTGCCGCCGATGCCGTGTTCAGCGGCTAAACGAATCACGTCGCTCACCACGGAAGAACATAAGGGATTATTAGCGAGCGCTTTAATATCGTCACCTTTAAGCGCTTTGGAAAGTTCCGCGGAAGAGTCTTTTGCGCACCAGACGGCATCCGACTTTGCTCTGGCCTTCGGATGAATCGATTCCAGAGGGAAAAGGAACGTATACACCGTCGTGTCTTTAAGATCTTTAAGCGTCTGCGCTAGTTTGCGCGAATACGGACAATCCACGTCTGTGAATACCGCAAGCTTTTTACTGCCGTTTCCGTAAACGGTCTTAACCGCTTTATCAAGCGGAAGAGAATTAAAGGCGATACGCCTTAAATCCCTGACGCGCTTTTCTGTCAGATCAACGCCCTGATCCATATCCAGAAGTCTTCCGGAAAAAAGGAACCGCGCGCTCGAATCAAAGTAGATAACTTCTTTGCCGACCGAAGCTTCAAAGATGCCTTTGACGGGCGTTAAAGAAAAAAGTTTGACCTGAGTTTTAGGGTAGCGCTCCTGAAAGTTTTCTACCGCTTGTTTCAGTTCTGTCGAAAGGTCGCTGTACTTGACCGCTTGAACTTTAGCCGTGCTAGTGCGCTCAGAGGCGGTCTTAGCGACCGTGGCGGGATTGCCGCAGGAGGCGCCGCCCGCAAAAGCAAAAGTGCCGAATGCGCCTAGGGCGGAGACCAGAAAAATAGAAAATTTTGATTTAATCATACTTATTCAAATGAAATTATTTATCATCGATGCGTTCGATAGAAAGGCCGTTGGAAATCACGATTTCCACCTTGCGGCCGGAGTCCACCTCTAAGACCGGGAACATGTCGCTCGCGAGTTTGAGGTAGTAGTCGGTGATACGGTCCATTGCGTGCGAAGCGCCTTCCCCGACACCCGCCCGCCAGGGGTTAGTGACAGTGGTGGAGATCGTGCCGGTAATCGACGTGGTGGAGTTTTCGCTGGCGAGAGACACGGCTTTGCCAAGACCCGCGAGCGTGCCGGTAAAGAGCGCGTTGGCGATCGCCTGGCCGCTCTTTGTCACCAAACGGGCCCTAAGCCCGGTCTTGCCGTCTTCGCCCGAAACGTATCCCTGAACCTTCTTATCCACGGCGCCGCCGTTCTCATCAATACAGGAAAGCCTATCGAGCCGAACCAGTACGCGTTCACTTGCCAATTCTCCCGTAGCATTAGCAGTCACGAAGCAGCGTTTGATGCCGGCCTTATAGAGGTTCGGCATCACCGCGGAATCGGTGAGTTCCAGCAGGATCGGTACCGGGTTCCCGGATCCCTGACCTCGCGTGGGCGCGGTCGCGCCGTTTAGAAGTCTTGCCTGCGCAAAAGTGCCGCTCGGAAGATACATCAGGGGTTTTGAGCGGGCGTCCTTTTCGCTTTTACCAATAACCGCGGAGTCCTTTAAATTCGCTCCCTCAAAACTGACGACCGTTAAACGAGGCGCCTTCTCAGAAGGGTTAGCGTTGCCCTGCGCAATGTAGCGCCGGGACGCGGCAGAACCAGCTGCGCCGCTTTCAAAGCCTTTCCTGACGGGACTATTAGAGGAAGGTATCTTGCCAATCACGTCCGCGGGCGGCCAGCCGTCCTTGGATTCGTGAGTGATCGGCGTCTTAGCTCCGGATTTAGATCCGCGCTCTAAGGCGGCAAGACGCTCTTCTAGGCGTCGCTTGTCTTTTTCAAGCTGCGCTTCACGATTTTTAGCGTCACGGCTTTCTTTTTCCAAGCGCATCAGACGCTCGTTATAGACGGCCTGATGCCGCTCGTATTCGTTCTGGCTCGGTGCCATAGAAATCTGAGTGGACGTGGTTTTGCCTTTAGGCTGTTTTTCATCCTTTTTCTCAGTACAGGAAGTCACGCCGTAGATGACCGCGCCTGCGAGGAGAATCGCGATCACAATGGTTTTGTACTGCTTGAACTTTTCTGTTTTTTCTGAGAAGCTGCTCATGGCGCATCCTCTCTGATAATCCACAGATCCGCTGAAGCCTTGGGTTTAAGAGACGTGGCTTCGGTCGCGACCGCGACAACGCCGCGGCGGTAAAAATCAGCTTCCCTGATTTGCAGCGTTTCCTTCGTCTGATTCATTAAGTGGTAGCGCTCGAGTCTTAAACTGAGGAGACGCCAGGCGGCTATCGGATTTCCGATCAGGTAGCCGTCCGTGATCGTGCCTTTAAGGACTTCCGCATGCTCATGAGAGAGCGACGGAATCGCTCTCAGGATTCTTTGAACACGCTCTTCATAAGGAAGAGCGCTCTGATCATTAGAAGAAAGTTGAGAACGGGGATTCGGCAGCTTGGTGTCCTTCAGCGCGATTGTCTGAGCGATCAGCCGTTCTTTAGGAGAAATCGTTACGGCATGCGTTTCTCCGCTTTCGCTAATGATAAAAATCGAAGACTGCTCTTTAGTGAGCGGAATAAAGTAGAGGGATCCGGTGGATTTATCCGGGTCAAGCTGGATGCTCTGGGTATCAGCGACCGCTTTAGCGATCCTGCCGTTCTCAATGTAGATACGGTTGGGCTGCTTGAAAGCGGCTGGCGCCAAAACGGAAGCGTCGGTTTGAGCCTGAGTTTGAACTTTGGGCATTTCTTTAGCTTCAGCGCAAAGCGCTGCCCCTAAGAGCATTAAGACGACTGCGGCTAGCTTCATGAGATTTCTCCCTTTCGGTCTTCAGAAAGCGGCTCAAAGGGTTTTCTACAGTCGGACTCACGGATGGTGTTGATCCAGAGGCGGGACCCGAGATATGAGAACTGAACCGTCCAGCACTTTCGCATGCTGGAGGTTTTACTGTTGCCGATAAACTGACGAATGGAACCCGTGACCGCGGCCTGCAGTTTTGCGGGCCGCACTTCCACGGACTCAGGCATAAAGTGCACCGAGGCGTTGCTCGCCTTTAAGCGGCGGCCTTGGCTCACGAGCTGAAGCTCGGTTTCTCCTCTGTCCTCCGGCGCAACGTAAGAAAGAAGCTTCTTGACGTTGTAGTCGAACGTTTCAGGAGAATTATTGAGCGCCAGCTGCAGTGCAAAGATGCTCATCTGCTCGAGATAATCAGCTGAGACGGTTTTATTGTCGAGCCAAAAGGATTTGGTGGTCTCTGCGGGAAGCACAATGATTCTTTCCTGACGCTCAATGCTCGCGATGCCTGTGGCCAGTACGACGTTAGTCACCAAGGAGGCTGCGAACGCGTACACCACAGAAGTGCGCAGCGCCAGTCGGGAAGAGACTTCGGAGACGTATTCCTGGACATTCATTTGAGAATTAACCTATAAATCGACGCCTGCTGGAGGGCGGCGTGCGCTTAAATGTTTTGAACGGCGTGTGCCAGTACAGACAATGCAGTCCGTATCTGGGGTGTCGTCCGGCCTTTAAACGGACGTAAGCCCACATGCAGACGACGGAAGCGAGCGCGCCGATCAATAATGAGTTGACGATGATTCCGATACCGAAACCGGCGGCAGCGGCCGCCACCTGATCGAAATCCCACAAAAGGAACTTGGCGGGCGCGTCAAGTTTTCTGGGTACAAAGGATGGATCGTAACGGGACATGACGGATATACCTTTTCTTGGGTTCGGCTAAAGGACCGAACCCAAGAGTGATGGTTAGATAAGAGCCGTAAAGATGTTGTCGATGATCTGCGGTCCGATGAAAAGCGCCATGGCGGCCGCAAGACAGCCGACAGCACCCATGATGGATCCGCGAACCACGCCTACACCAAGGCCTACTAAGAGGAACATCAGCGCGATTGAACGGCCGAGCGTGCCCTGAGACCAGTTTTTAAGCATGTCGTAAAGGCTCTGAAAGTCCTGATCGGTGCCGGCAGCGAACGCGCATTCGGGAAGCGCGGCGGCAAAGACGACAAAGGTAAGAGAAAGCAGCATCGGAAACGCGGCTGCAATGACATTAGAACTCAGTTTGAATTTCATAATTGATCAAAAAAATGGGAATGAACAAAAGCAAACACAAAAAAACTCCCCGCTCCGCAGCTTTTGTTCAATAAGAAGCGGAGAGCATGACAACGAATTGGTGAAGGACGATTAAGAGGAGACTTTCCTTAACTTGTCCCGTTTGGCGTCCGATAAACTCATGAGCGCCCGATAAACTTTCCACGCATAGGTTTGGCGGGCTGAAATGCAGTCCGCCCCTTTAAGACGGGTGCACGCGGCGTTATATGCGCCGACCGCTTCCCATGGATTTTCTAAGCGCTTCATGTTGTCCGAGAGGATTTCCGCACCGATCTCGATATTGAGACAGACGTTTTCCAACAGCTCTTTCTTGGTGGTGTTAAAGCGCTTGAGCCAGGAAGAGTTGATCTGCATCAGTCCGATATCTTCGCTGGAGCTGTTTTTACCGACGGCGTTCGGGTTGCCGGAAGATTCCACCAGTGCAATGGCTCGTAAAAGATCCGCGTCCAGACCTTTAGCAAGCGCGTGCGTTTCAAAGCAGTCCCGGGCCTGTACGGAAGTACTAAGCGCTAGGGCTGAAAGGACAATTAAAAGAGGTCGAGTATTCATTATCCGAACCGATGGAAGTTGCTGACAATCACATGGATGCTTAAAAGGAACGCCGCGTAAAAGACCACAGAAACCCAGACAGGAATCGCAAACGGAATCAGCATCACAGTAAACGCGCAGGTAAGCAGTACGGGCGGAGCGCTTAATGCGGTCTGATAGAGCGTCGGGTGGTGCGAAGCGAAACTTTCGTACTTGAGACGTCTGACAACCCAAGCGTCAAACACGACGGTTAAAAGGATCGGGCAGAGCGCGGCAAACCAAATCAGCGCCAGCACCGCACGAATCATTGAGAGTTCCAGCATGGCTTTTAACGCCATAAAGTAAGGCGAAGACCAAAGACGATTAAAGAATGATTCCATCGGCGCTTCATGTGCAGCGTCTAAATCATCCGCTTCGGGAAGGTATGCGCCGCCTGTGACTTTAGAGAGGACGGAGGAGACACTGTCGCGAAGACCGGAGAGTTCAACGTCTGCCAGAGTCAGAAAGGATTCGAGCTTTTGGCGGGTGTCATCAATCTGAACTTCTGCATGACGATTAAAAGAGGTGTGGTCGGCTAAACCGGGCCTCCAGACAATCGAGCCGAGCAGCAGGATGAACAAAACAATAAAAATACGGGCAAACATAATGAAATTCGTTTAATCGGTAATGACGGGCACACGGCCTTTAAGAAGGTGACCGCCGCCCACGAAAGCGAAAAACTGTCCGTTCGGAAGTTTGCCAAGGTATTCCGACGGGATAATCTCTTCGCGCACGGCAGTACGCTTGTGAGAGGCGCCGCCCTCAAAGGAAGGAAGACCCGCGTGCGTGTCCGCATGCGTTGAGAGCGTAGTGTCGACCTGATGAATGTAGGTCTTGCCAAACGTCTCCGTCACAAAGTCCTGAGTCGGACGATCCTTGCAGCGCAGCGCGATCAGATTGTTACAGTTGCCAAGCACCATGCGCGCGGCATCCTGAGAACCTAATCGGTGGGCAAGGTCGGCAATCGTCTGCATGGCTACCGTGGTATAGATGCCGCCTTCGGCGCCTTTATTTAGAATTTCGATCAGCGGATTGTTGCAGACGTTGGACGCCTCATCCACAAAGAGCGAAATGCGAATATCCGTCTTACCGAGGTTGTAACGTTTGCCTGCCACACTGACCAAATCACCTAAGAGAATAGAACCGACGGCCGATGCAATCATATTGTCGGACAATGAATCCAAGTGACAGTACAGGCACGAGCGGGTGAGAATGATGCTCTCGAGATTCCAGATGGGACGGGAGTCTGCCGCGTCTTTGGGATCCGGAGAGAATGAGTCTCCGAGCGGCCCGCTTGTGAGCATCGCAAAGATCGGCATCAGGGAAGCCGTGATCTTGGCGTAATGCTCTTTAGAGTGATGGAAGACTTTAAGACATTCGTCTACGACCAGGGTCTGCTGCTTTTTGTCGAGCACATGCTCGTAAAAAGAGACCATTAAAAGAAGTTCTTCCTGAGATTCCGTGAGACGGCCTTCCTTAATCGGCGCCATGAAAGATCGGGCTTCTTCCCTCCAATTCTCGCTTGCAAAGTGCTCAATACGATCAAGAAGGAGATCACGCAGCAGATCATCAATACCGTGATTGATATGCTTGGAAAGAAGTTTTAAAGAGGGCTTGATCTTCAATTCAATCAAGGCGTCCGCAAATGTCTTAATGCAGGACCAGGCGAACTGAGTAAAGGCGTCAGGTTTTCCGGGTATTACCGACATAATGCGTGTTGCGATCTGGGCGCCGGTTGAGAATGTCGCTAACGGATCGAGTCGAATGCCTTTGGTTTTATCACGATTGCCCGGATGATAGTTGAGGGGCTCGCCGCGGCCGGCGGCAGTGCAGGCTCTACGGAAGGACTCGTAGACACGGGGAGAACCTTTGGGGTCAATGAAGATGACAACATCGTTTCTTAACACCGCCTGAGAAAAGAGATTGCAGAGCGCGACGCCTTTACCTGCCTGAGTGGTTCCGAGAATTAAAGTGCCGCCCTCAAAATTTTTAAGGAATCGATGAAGCTCGATTTCGTTGGGTTCAAGTCCATGGATATAGGGCATACCAATTTCTTCATTCTTCTGATACTGATCACCGCGCCCGAAAAAGCGATGCATAAAATCAGGGAGCATTAAAGAGGCGGGATTGATTCTGGAGAGTTCATGCAGTTTCTGCGTGTGTTTCGGTTCCCACACAAAACCGTATCCAAGCCAAAGATGGTCGGGCCGCATCAGCGTTTGAAGCTTAGAGCGCGGCATCAGTTCAAACCGTCTTCCTGAGAGCAGACTTCTGTCACGCAGAATAAGCCAACCCTCATGGCCGCGTTTCACCGCGAACACAATGCAGACCATATAGAGAAGCGCAGATATTTCGCGCGGCATAACATGCTGCGCGTGCAGGTATGCCATGTAGGCAGACGCGAAGAGCCAAACCGAAGCGGCGTATATCTCGTACGCAGTGCGGTAAGGCAAAGAATGCCGACGGGTTAAAGAGGATTCGTTTCTCATGATGCTGAGGGTTCGTGATAGATAATAGGAGCAGTGTGCGTCGCCGGAATAAATCCGTATGTAAAGGCTTCGCGCGGAACGTACTTATCGCGCAAATTTCTGTAGTAAACCGTGTTGTAGGTGTCTCGGCAGGCTCTCACGCGCCGAACTTTGTATGTCTTAAATTCGGGATGACTTTTAAAGTAGTCGCGCCAATAAATAAGATGCTCATTGAAATAAGCCGCTTTGAGATGAATGCGTTCTGCTTCGACTTTACGCCAGCGGTAGGAGCGCTGCATCCAGCGAAGCTCCTGAGGCGTAAATTCTCGGAACATCTGAGTACGGAGTTTCTTGTAATAGTTCTGTTCCTGACGCTCTGTAAAGTAAAGACGTTTAACAAGGGTGCGCAAAGGAAGGAGCGGCTTTGTCTGGTAAAGGCGCTCGATCGCACCGCCCTCGACCGCTCGTCGAAGCTTCTCATCAAACTCCTGATATGTCCAGCGATGGATAATGCAACGCTGCACTTCAGTATTGTTGAAATGTTTGCGGTAATGACTGCTGCAGAGACGGCGCGTTGCGCGATAGTTTTTACAGCAGGTTTCCCAGTTGTGCACGATGTGCTTTTTTACAGGGATATTCATATCGGCTCGGGGAAACCGGACGCGAGGCTTTTGGATAAGGATTTTTTTCCAAGTCATGTGTGTCCTCGCCGGTTTGAATTCTCGGCTTATGACCTGCTGAGCGCCAAGCGAAATAATGACATCCGCGTTCTTGGTGAGCAAAGCGGTTCTGGCGAGATTGTTCAGCCGACGTTTGTCCAGATCGGTAAGACAAATCAGACCGTACTCGGAGAATAAGCCTTCTTTTATAGGAGATAGGAGCATTAAAAGGATGACGATTGACGGGTTAACCCAATAGGGCGGCGGTCGCTTCTGAGCCTAAGAAAAGGCTCAGGCGGACTTTTAGAGACAATATGCTCGCTAAGAGCTTCGGATGTAATTCGAAGTTCATGACAGATCAGTGATGTTTAAACGGTTAATCAGCTATTGGTTACGGGGTTGATTTTTGGGTTCAGTTTCTTTTTTGAAGCGGTTTTCTGATTTCCGACGCTCGTTTGTTTAGTGCTTGTGCCGGTTTTCTTTGCGGACGTGCTCTTTTTAGCCGCGGCACTCTTGTTTGCCGAATTTGGTTTAGAAGCCGCTGCTTTTGACTGAGTCTTAGAAGGGGCAGTGGCCTTTGCAGAGGTTGCGGCTGGTTTTGCTCGTGAGGCGCCGGTCGTTCCCTTGGCCTTTGAAGAGGGAGAGCCCGATTTTGCGGCACCAGTTGCCTTCGTCGTCTTCGAGGATGTCTTGGCCGCAGCGCTGCTCGTTTTTGTGGTTTTAGCGCCGGAGGCGGTTTGCGATCCGGAAGCTGACTTTGTTTTAGAAGCGGCAGTCTTCTTAGAGGAGGCGCCGGCTGTCTTAGTCTTTGCAGGAGCGCTAGGACTTTTAATGACAGACGTTTTGACGGCTTCCTGAGCAGCAGTGCTGCAGGCTGCGTTCGCACTTTTACCGGCACTGCTTGCTGCGGATTTACTGTGAGCGAAGCCAGACGCTTTCTCGTCAGAATCGACGGACTCCTGAGTATTAAAGGATTGAGGACAATTGTTTTCAGGTTCGGCGCCGGGATCGACTTCTGCATAAACCGAGGGCAGCTCGATTGAGAATTCGTCTTGATCCTCATCCCCAAGCGCGCTTAAACCGCTGACCGCATCCGGCTCATCGTTGTACTCCTCATCTTCAGAAACATACTCTTCCCCTAATTCAGAGTCTTCAGCTAAAGCATTCTTACTAATCGCTTGAGCGTAAGACGCACTATCAGAAGCAGCAGGAGTATCGATCTTCGCTTTGAGAAGTGAAGTTGTTTCCATTTGATCGTTTGAAGACAGAGTGCTAACGGTAGTCTCTGTTTTCTTTGAGACTGCTTCAGACGAGGCAGCAGTATCCGCAGCTTTATCAGAAGCCTCGAGGCGAGCAGAACCTTTAAGGGACTGCGGGACCGGATCAAAATACAAGTCTTCATCCTTGTTCGAAGGATTAATTGTGGGCTGTTCTTTTGCAGAAACGTCAGTTGCGGCCGCATCAACAGGCGCTTTATCAGAAACCATAGACGCGGTGACACATTCAGAAGGAACAGGGCTAGAAGTCTTTGTCTGAGTTGACGCTTCTATGTCCTTATCTGTTTCTGCGGCAGCTTTGCAGACCACTCGTGTATCGGTCTTCTCCGCGTTAACAGGACTGTTAAGTTCTGTTTGAGTCACTTTGGCGGCAAGGCCGTCGGCAGAGACTTCAGACTGTGGGGAAGATAAAGTCTGACGAACTTCGGCGCTGGTCTTAGGCGCAGAAGCAGAAACTGCTTCTGCGTTCTGCGAAGCTGCGGACAGACCATTAGAAGAGCAGACAATGGAGTTCTCAGTATCACTGTCGATGCTGTCAGAACCGTAATTCGTCGGACTCTCACCCTTTAAACTGACACAGGAGCCGGCAATCTGATCAACTACGTCTTGAGACGGAGCAAACAGATATTTAAGAGAAAGGCTAAGGCGGTTCAGAATGTTAGGGAATTCAGTTTCTTCCACTTGTGATTCAGAAGCATTGCAAGAAGAGGATTCACCGGAAACGTCCGCCTTATCTTCTTCGCTGCCTGCGGCATTGGGCTTTGCATCAGAAGCGGGAGCATTAACAGAAGCAGAAGGTTCCGCAGCGCATGTCTTAACAACATCCGTTTTGCCTTCAGCCTCTTCAGGCGCTGAGGAAGGACAATTAGAAGAGGATGCTTCAGCTTCTGCAGACGTAGGATCGGACTTTTGTTCACTGGACTTTCTTTTGGGAAGAAGCTTCTCAGAGAGGCGCTTTCCTGCTCCCAACTGAATCTCGGTCGTATATTTAGCCGCTTCTTCCTTATAGCGCTTTTCGCTTTCTTCGGAATTCTTCTTTGCGGTTGCCCAGAAGATACTCGAACGCATATTCTTCTTCTGCATGCGAGCCTTTTGATCTTCGCGGCTCTTCTCGCGAAGGACGTTTAAAAATAGAGAACTAAAGAAATTGTTGTCTCTCATCGCTTTTTCAGTAAGCGGTCCCACAGGATATGCCATGCGGTGTTCCTTCGTGCAGATCGTCGCTCTTTCTTCGGCGATCTCCTGCTTAGAAATGATCGGAAGTTCACGACCCTTTGCCATCTTTTTCTTTAAAGTGCTACAGTGATCCTGATACTTTTTGAACCACTCGGAATTCGGCGCAAAATAACACTGCGGATTGATTAAGCGAAGAGAGCGAACGAATCTGGTGTCTGCGTCGGACTTTTTATCGCTGCGCGTAGTGAACATCTGACCGGAAGGTTCCAATTCAAAAATACCGCACTGGACAGCGCCGGAGATGGAATTGATGCGATCCCAATCAATTGTCGGGAAAAGCTGCTTGAGTTTGGAGTGGACCAAGTTGAAGAACTTTTCTGTGACGAAAACCTCACCTTCATAGAAATGCACATACTCCTGATGATTAGCACCGGAGTATTCGCTCAGCTCTTCTTCGAAGAGCGTGTTGATAGCGATCGCAAATACGGTTGTGAAAGAAGCGCTTCCTGCGGGACCGCTGGCTAAACGGCGCTCCAGATCTTTCTGAATGACCAGAGTCTGCGCTTGGTGAACCGCATCGGTGACGCCGCTGTAGTGCTCTTTGTAGTCACGGATATTCAGCGTGATAAAGGAATGAATACACGGGATCAAATCGTTGTCACCGCCCGCACGGATGAGTCGCCAGATGTTTTCGGAAACATCCTGGCAGACGATTAAAAGGGCGAGCGCAGAAACGTCACGGTCATTGCAGCCGCTATTGCGCAGCAAAGACAGAGTGCATCCGTCATTTCGTTTAAAGAAATCATACAGGCGCTCGGAAAAGTCAAACACGTCTTCGCTATTGGAACGCATAATGAAGGAGCGGATTAGAGCAGGGAGCGGATTATAGAAAGCCATAATCACCACTGCGAGCTTAATGGAAAGGATGGCTTGTTCTCTGTCCTTAAGTGGAAGATGGAAATAGAGAATTGTGTCTCTCAGGATATAGAGTGCCTGAGAAGCACTCATCAGCGCAAAATTAAAATAACCAAGGGGTTCTTTAAATGAATCCCCGTCAGAGAGCGGAAGCCGCTGAACCCGCCTGGCTATCGAAGAAATCAGTTCAACAGCTGTTGGCAGCGTGTCATTGTCCGCCCATGCAGAAATCATTCTCTCGAAACTGTCGAGAGAAGTGACTTCTAAAGGCAGAAGCGGCTGTAGACAAGCGGAAAGACGGTGATTCATTGAAAGACCTTAGTGCCGATGCGGATTATGTGACGTGTTCTTTAAGTGTTTTTTGTTAAAACTTCCGCAGAAGTTTTTAATCAGTTCAGAATTTTTTTCTGTTGAGGGAATTTGGTTTAAATACTTTTCACTCCATTTATCGGGAAATCCTTTGAGCGCCCAGGCGCAATAATCGAACGGGCCGTCGTGATGCGCACTTTGTTTCAAGTAATTCAGAAAAGACTGGACCTTGGAAATAATTGCAACCAGATGGTTGTTATTGATGAACTGCGGCCACAGGGATGACTGTTTTGAAGTTTTGCCAGGCTGATAATTAAAGAATGGCGAGTGTTTAAGCGTGTAAAGCGAGACCAAAGCGGCACTCTTTTCAGACAGATCGTATTTTTTCATGCAGAGTACAGCCAGACATGCAGCAAACCCCATGAAGAAATACACCGAGTCTTTATTCACAACGTTGGCAGGAATCTTTTGGCCGTAAATATTCGGCTCAACAATCGTGCGAGCAGTTCCGTCCTTCCTAATCACTTTATGTGTCAAGCTGAAGTGCTTACCCATAAGACCTTTAGAGTAGATCTTCAAAAATTGAGAGAAATCTCCTTTAAAGTACGAATCAGGGCGCTGTGACCTGGAAGATAGATTGGTATTCCAAAGCTTCATGAGGTTTATCAGTTCATTTGTGTTGAACGTCTTACTTCCTCTGAGCTTTAATGTTGAGTCCAGAAAATCGAAGCAGCCTGTAACTTCTGAACATTTAAAGTTTGAGCTTGTACAGCACTTCCAAATACGACCAGAAATTTCGTCCCAACAAGGATTGGAAAGTTCCGAGGATTCGGATTCGTTGATATGCTTCAGAAAGCGCGCCTGCAGGGAGCGCCATTGAGAGCCGCTCAAGTCAAAGAGCATCGCGCTGATCATTCTGTTGCTGCACCTGGCTTGAAGCGCATAGTATATAAATGCCCAATTTCTGACAGTGCTCATTAAACGTGAGGAGCCCTTCTTCAAAGACGGGACAAGGCGCTCGATATCGTTTTCGTATTTGTCGATGCTGACCTTGTCGTTCAAAGAATACGCGTGGATCAAGGCGTGAAGCATATGTCTTGAAGGACGCTGTTTCTTTGTTTCAACGTAGCTTACCGTCGGCAGCTCCTCGAGCTGCAGCAAGGAGAATGGAATTGAAGCGGACAAAATCATAGGACTCGTAGGTTCAAGCAGTTGCGTGGGCGGGTTTATCAGTCTGTTGTTAAATCGATACTCATATGCGATACAAAGCATGTTGACGTCCCAAATGCCGAAAATTAGGCCGGTGCCAAGACAACTTTTATTAATGTTCTGAATCATAAGGACTACCTTTAATTAATATCAAAACAAAAAAATACTGTTTATCTCAAGCTGATAAGAAATATTTAACATGTCTAATTATCGTATTTTCAAAATTATTATGGTTAATAACGATCTACTTTTGAGTATCTTGTTGCCTGTTTTGGAATGGTCGGCGGTGAAAAACACCGCCGGACATTCGCAGGTAATAAGTTAGATACACTAATAGGTAATTTTTCAAATGAGAAAGATTGTCAGCTGTATATCTTTCGACTAATGGCCGGGTGAACAGTAGGTTTTACGCCTAGCTAATATTCCGTCTTCGGATTTTCCGAGTCCGAAGATGAGGAAACATTAGTCCTGACAAAGGTTTCTCTGAGAATTACAACTCAGACTCTTGGCCGAAGTTCGGAAGAAGATCCTTTAATGTTTTCCAATCGTTCACAGCGGTCAATCACGCGATCCGGACTTTCCGATCATCATCAGTCCTCTCCGGAAACGAACTTTGTAAGTTCGCAGCCTGAGCCGGAAACAGCAGAGCTGTATCTTCGTTCATATATCTATCCTTATTACCAAGTGGTAGACAGACTGCCGATTGTCTACCCGGGTTCAAAAAAAAGTTTGCCTAGAGCAGCATTAGTTAATCGGTCGAACTATGCCGACCTTTTTTGACCTCTTGTCAGAAAATTTGCTGTTGCATTTTTCCCGAGTGAGATCGACGTGAAAGTGTTTATAAACAACTTTCGGTTGAATCGTGGTCCGAAGACTTGATTCGCTCAAGGCTCACTGTCAAGAGATGTACCTCCATTTCTCAGAGCCTCTACTCATCGAAGATAGGAGTGAATCTCTCGAGCATCGTTCACATTCATGAAAGAAAACTTTCTGTGATGACACTCGGCCGTTTCTCGTTTGTTTAAAAAAGCGAGCTTCTTTAAAACAGAGCTGCATGCAGCTCCAAGTCCCGGTCTTACGAAACAGGCTTTGTGAAATCCGAGGAGATCTAAGCATCGTTTCGCTGAGACGGCGTTTGCATCGGGGAATCCTTTTGCGCTAGCCGTCTCGCTGACGAATCGAACTGTACAGAGGGTTAGAAAAATAAAAAACAGATATTTTGGGTCAAAATTTTGAAAATTAACTTTGAATATATAAAATTCGGATAGAAGTAATTAATTGAATATTTGTAATTAAATTTTTGTAAATTGATGAATTAAAGGTTCCGCAAAATTATTAAAAATTTCATGTAATTGATTGTTAACAAAAGATAATTTATCTATCTGGAAAGGGAGGAATTATTAAATAGGGGTTAAATCTATTTCGAATTTCGTAAATTAATGACATGGAACCCCTTTGCTCCCAACGAGATCGAGGGAGCAAAATGGAAGTGATAACTTTCTCATTAAAGGTGATTCCATGTCAGTTAGTAGGATACTCGCAAAAACGATCGACCCCGACCTCGAATATGAAGTCATTGGTATTGATTTGGCCAAGAATTGTGTCAGTGCCGTTCTGTTAACAACAGATGGTGAAGTGATCGGTATTGATCGCCTTGACTATCCGGAGCTTGAGAAGAGCGCACAAGAGCTAAGCCCTACGATATTCGCCATGGAGCCGTGCACTGAAATGAATTATTTAGTCCAAAAGTTAGAGGGTTGGGGACATCGCTGCTTGGTTATCAGCGGCAAGAATGTGCGGGATTACATTGAATCTCATTTTTCAAGTCAAAAAACTGATTTAAATGATGCTCAAGCAGTGGCTTTTCTAGCCAAAGATACACAACTGAGAACGATCAAAGCCAAAGATCCGGAGCAACAAAAGTACGCGAGCTTAACAACGCTACGGGAACAATATATCAAGCAATATAGACAGACCATTGTGTCTTTAAAAGGGATTTGTCAAGCCTGGGGACTGGATATATCGAAAGGGATCAGCGGAAAAGCTCGACTGATAGACCTGATCGAGAGTTATGTGGCATTTCCAGAAGAGCTGAGAGCGGGACTTGTTGACATGGTCACACACGCTCAAACAACTCAAAAGGTCTTAAATAAAATCACTAACACTCTGGAGGAGTTAGCAAAAAACGATAAAGTCTGCCAACTAATTCAAACGATTCCAGGGCTAGGACCGATCTACAGCAGCAGACTGCGTGCAACCATCGGAGATATCAGGAGATTCAAAACTCCTAAAGATTTTCCTGCCTATTATGGCTTGGTACCGAGAAGCATTGCTACGGGGTACAACGAGAAGAAGGGAAAAATTACCCATCGAGGAGACAAAACAATGAGATCCCTAATGGTGCAAGGCGCAGGGTGTGTAGTCATTATGGCTACCAAAGGAACATTGGGGTCCAAGTAATTAACGAAGTGGATTCTAAAGAAACAAAAAGAGAAAATGCCGTGGGGAAAGCTTGTATGCGCCGTTGCTGCAAAGCTTTTACGGATTGTTAGAGCTGTTCTTATCAGCAATAAACCATACAACCCGAAAATAGCAGGGGTTGCGAAATCTTCATTGCCCAAAGGGATCTAGAGATTTAACTTACAGTTCGAGCACAATCGTCTACAACTAAGCATGAGAAAGCCGAAAGGCCCGCTCAACAGCCCGGCAGACACAATTAGCTTTACAGCCATCTAATTTTAAGGGGCACGGGCGGACTGATCTTGAAGTTCATGGTAGGCAAATAGAATCAAATGAGATTCTTGGAACAGCCTGAAGAGATTGGTAGATTGGCCTCTTCTGTATGCTGCAGCAGACGCATTTAACCTTGAACAAGATACCTAGATAATCAAAAAGTTATGGAGAGGAGTCTTGCTTCGCAAGACTAGAGAAAAACTCTACCCTAAAGTGCTTGACGATTGCCGGGGTTCCAGAGATTGTGTTTTGGATTTATGTGGTATGGTTTCTGTCTTAATAAAGTTCTGTCGTATTGGTAGAGGTCTGCTGGCTTGTGCTGTGCGGTTTCGCAGGGCGTTGAAGATTTCGCTCAAAGTCTTAGAAGGCGACTTAACTGGAGGAATCTCGATGGATAATTTGGTTAAATCGATTGAATGAAGATATTACAACGACTGATTTAGTAATCTGATGGATGAATGAAATAATTACTTTGCATAAGCCTTTTTGTGCGGGCCTGGGTGTGTCAAACGACAATTTTAGTGAATTGGTCAATGAAGTGGCCTATTAGACGACTATCCAGAATTAAATGTTGAAGTTGCGCTACTTGTTGGCGAAGTTTTTATTGTTACCCTATTACGGTTTCAGACGCTTCGCTGTCTCTGAGTCAGTTGGTTTTATAATATTATATTTCTTTCAGTTTTGTCCTAGAAGGATTTGTTGTGGCGCTTGGAACGGAATATAAAAATTGGCAAGGATTTGAAGATGTAAAGGAAGGAATTTCGGATATCCAACTTCCTCTATTACTTGCAAAGTCCGAAATTAAACGGCGCTATAGACGCTCAACTCTTGGCCCCTTTTGGATCACCATTTCAACTGCGGTAACTATTACAACTATAGGATTTATTTTTGGGAAAATCTTTAAGTCACCCCTTTCCGAATTTCTCCCCTTTATTGCTGCGGGATTAATTTTGTGGAACTTTATTTCTTCGACAATTAGTGATTCATGCGACGTCTTCGTCCAATCTGAGGCATCAATAAAACAACTTCCGTTGCCCCTGTTCACTTATGTGGAGCAATTAGTCATTAGGAACTTTTATATTTTTTTACATAACATTGTAATTTTCCCTGTTGTCTGTTTTGTGACAGGGAGAGCATTGGGTTTAAATTGTTTTCTTTCTATACCTGGCATTATTCTTGTTTTGTTAAACTTATCATGGGTAAGTTTAGCCTTAGGTATAGTGTGTACAAGATATAGGGACTTAGCGCAGATTGTGAAGAGCATTCTACAAATTCTGTTCTACGTCACTCCAATTATCTGGATGCCTAACCAAGTGTCTGCGAGGGTTGCCTCCATATTTGTTGAATTAAACCCTGTCTACCATATTTTATCTAATGTGCGAGCTCCGTTGATGAATAATCAGCCTTCCATGCTTAATTGGATTGTATCGATATTAGTGGCAGTATTAGGTTGGGCTGTAACGATAATTTTATTTAATCATTATAAAAAACGAATTGCTTATTGGTTATAGAAATAAATGGCTTATATCAATTTAAAGGATGTGACTGTGGATATCCCAATTTTTAATTCACAGGGGCGCTCTCTTAAAAAAAAGGTACTAGGTATTGCTACCGGAGGCCGTATTGGATTAACAGAATCGGGAAAAACAATTGTTCGATCTTTATCGAATATTAATCTGGAAATTAAAACACAAGTTCGACTTGGGATTATAGGCCACAACGGGGCAGGCAAGAGCACCTTGTTGAGAGTTCTAAGTGGGGTCTACCAACCTACGTTCGGTTCTGCCACTATAGTTGGAAAAATTGGTTCATTGATTGGAATTTCGCTTGGAATTGATCCTGAAGCTACGGGTGTAGAGAATATATATATTCGAGCAGCTCTGTTGGGCATTCCAAAAGAGACTGTTGACCATGAACTAGATGGTATTGTTAAATTTTCCGGATTAGGAGATTTCATTGAAATGCCAGTTAGAACCTATTCAACTGGTATGCATCTCCGATTGGCTTTTGCAGTATCAACAATGATCACTCCTGACATCCTGTTAATGGATGAGTGGTTATCAGTAGGTGATGAGAGTTTCAAAAACCAAGCTGAACAAAGATTAAACGGGCTTATCGAAAGGGCGAACATACTTGTGATTGCCAGCCATTCTAGAAGCTTAATAGAGCGATGTTGCAATAAGGTTCTATGGCTTGAAAGGGGGGAGGTGAAAATGATTGGCGATCCTAAAGAGATTTGCTCTTTATATTTTAGTAAGAAATAATAATGAAATATAAAATTTCAGCTATTTACCATAGGCTAGCTCAGATTTCGTCAGATTCAATTTATCCGGGTTCGACGCTCCAAATTTAAAGCGATAGATCATGAAATAGGCCTTCTCAATTAAGAAAGGCCTATCAGATCATCTCAAGATACACCCATTCATTGCAGCGAGCATATCTTCAACTTTGTTAAGCTAGTTTCTTAACATGGGATTTGAAGGCGCATCCATTGCGTTTTTTTCTTTTATCTGTGTTTGGATTTTTGTAGTGGAGTTAAGAGCGATATTATTCAGCATGGTCCTTCAGGCCAGGTACTAAGCATTTGTGTACTGAAGCCGATCCTGATCGAAGGCCATGTCAAGAGCCCAATGCCCTTTATTTTCAATTGCCCAGTGCTGCCGTATCGCTCTCTGCAATGCTGTCTCGACGTTTCGTCTCTCTAATCTGAGCGAGGAGATGTAGTAACGAACCTGGGATCAAGGATTTCTCCGGTGTTTTTTACAACGGTATCTGTGACGGCTTTAACAATACAGCCTTCCTCAAGGTCAACCCATCTCTTGACATTCTCTCTTAGGAGTAGATTAGGCAGCAGAACCTGCGTCTTTCGTTTGACGATTTTTCACCTTTATCGGTAACGGAGGTGGCTGCTGACTTGTAGTCATGAGATCCCAATTCAAAGACGTCACAGACCTGTTTGTAGATCAGATCCTGATTCTTTTTAAGAGCAAGACTGTAGTCAGCTTTGGATTCGATGATTTGAGCTGCAAATTCTCTTTGAGTATTCAACGCATCAGCAGTAGTAATGACTCCGCTAATGTCCAGTGTGCTGATAAGTTTTGAAGCACAGGTGATTTCACTTTTCTTCTCGGCAATAACCAGCCGGGCCAAAATGATTTCATTGTTCGTGTCCATAATCTTCAAAACATACGGCGAATGTTCGAATTTATTCCGTGAGGCTCTGACAGCTTGTCCGTCTACTGCAACTACGGGATGGGATAACCTGCTTTGAAGTATCTGCACAAACTGATTAATCAGGACGGAGTTTTTATCCTTCCCGATAATCACCGTGATATGTCTGACCGTGTCGTGAAAAATATTACTGCCCGGGTAATTCGGGAATATCTTCTTGAGCAGGGGACGGCTGTTACTCCAATATTATGCAATTTCAGCGCATGACGTCTTTCCTTCCATCGCAGCAAGAAGAATGACGCCGAAGACAATTTCAAGTGAATAAATAACCCGATTTTCATCTCTGGGGGCAGACAGTTCTTTTGCAGGAGCCACTATTATTTCACCTTTAGAGCTCTTTTTTTTCTACGCAGATCTAAAGGAACTAATTCCTCCAAGTTGGATTCGCCCTAGGGCCGCTTGCGAGAGTTTCTGTTGAAGTTCTTTGACTGTTTTTGATCTTAGGGTCATAGACGCAGACAACTCTTTGAACCTAAGACCACCCGTCCTTTCTCTTAGCTCGGATTATCGGAGTGAGTTCCTTTGGTGTCTCTGATTGAGGTCAAGCCATAATTATCTCCTAATATTGCTCTTATAGTTACACCTATATACCACGATATTAAGCAAGCTTTTTTAGATAATTAATGAATTTTTTTGAATAATTTCTTCTAAGAATTCGGATTAGTCATTCGTCAGACCTAGAGTCTAAATGTCTAATGAGCCCTTTACCCGACTTTTAGGTTACAATGACAAAATATTTAACTGATTCAAGCAGAAAGCAAAAAATGAAAATAGCTGTTTTTGGTACAGGGTACGTGGGACTGTCTCTTTCTGTACTCCTTGCTCAGAAAAATGAAGTGGTAGCAGTTGATGTTTTGGAAAAAAAAGTTGAGTTAATTAATAAGAAAATTAGTCCCATTGTTGATGCGAAGTTGCAGAGTTTTCTCTCCAATAAAAAGTTGAATCTTCTGGCTACCCTTGACGCTGAACTAGCCCTAAAAGATGCTGACTTTCTAATTATTGCGACTCCGACAAATTATGATCCTCAGACCAACAACTTTGATACCTCTTCTGTTGAACAAGTGATTTCTCTAGCATCTAATTTGGAATTTAAGGGAACGATCGTTATTAAATCTACCGTTCCTGTTGGATTTACTAACAAAATTAATACAGAAGGATATTCAAACGTTATTTTTTCACCAGAATTTCTTAGAGAGGGATTCGCATTGCAAGACAATCTCTTCCCCTCTCGAATCGTTGTGGGTGGGAATCGAGTTGCTAGCGAAAAATTTGCAAAGTTGCTTTTGGATGCAGCTGAGAAAAAAAACGTTCCTTGCTTATTTACTGGCCCTACAGAAGCTGAAGCGATAAAACTTTTTTCAAATACCTACTTGGCAATGAGGATCAGTTTCTTTAATGAGTTGGACACTTTCGCCTTGACAGAAAACCTCAATACAAAAAAAATAATAGAAGGAGTTTGTTTAGATCCGAGGATTGGCGGTGATTATTGCAATCCCTCTTTTGGCTATGGGGGCTACTGTTTGCCTAAAGATACGAAACAGCTCCTATCTAACTATCAGAAGATTCCTCAGGAACTTATTGGTGCAACAGTTGGCTCAAACCGAGTTAGGAAAGAATTTATCACTCAACAGGTTATCAATTTAAATCCTCAAGTAGTTGGAATATTTAGACTTGTCATGAAGAGGAATTCTGATAATTTCAGGGAATCTGCAATTTTTGATATTATCGAAAACCTGTCCAAAAGAGGCATAGAAATTATTATTTATGAGCCTACGCTAAGATCTACTTTGTATCAAGGGAAAAAAGTTCTCCAGGATCTATCTCAGTTTAAAAAAGTATCAAATGTTATTTTAGCAAATAGATGGGATCATTCATTAGAAGATGTACGTTATAAAGTCTATACAAGGGATGTGTTTTATACCGATTAAATGGCAATTCTCTGTATATTGCATTTTTCCTATATTTAGATTTTATAGAGGTACTTAACTTGTTTTCCCAATATAAAGTCACCGTAGTTATCCCTTACTTTAACAGTGAGGCTTATATAAGAAGGTGCCTAGAGTCTGTCATTTCACAATCTCTGACAGATATTCAGATAATCTGTGTTGACGATGGCTCTACAGATAATTCAACGAATATAGTCAGTTCGATAGCAGAAAATGATGAGAGAGTGATTTTGCTTTCTCAGCCAAATGGAGGGGCGGGAAAGGCCAGAAACTTAGCTTTCGATTACATTAAAGGAGACTATGTTCTTTTTCTTGATGCAGACGATTTTCTTTCCACTGAAGCATTGTCAGAGGCTTTTTCCCTGGCCATAGAAGACAATTCTGATGTAGTGGTTATGAAGAGTTATGCATTCGAAGATGGGGTTGAAGAAAATTATTGGACGCAAAAAAACTGCATTAGATTTGATTTACTTCCAAGAGAACGTAAATTCAAGCTGAGTGAAATAAGAAAAGATATTTTTTCAGCTTTTATTTGGTGGCCATGGGATAAATTAATTAAAAAAGAACTAATCAAAAAAAAGTCTCTTTATTTTCAGGAACTAAGGACAACAAATGATTTGTTGTTTGTGTTCTCTGCAATGTTCCTAGCATCTTCCATTTCCATAACAAAAAACTCTCTTGTTTTTCATAGGATCAGTTCGAGCTCACTTTCTGTAACAAGGCAGAAGTCGTGGACAAATTTTATTCAAGCTTTAATTGCTGTCAAGGATTTTCTTTTCAGGGAAAGGGTTTATTGTCGTCTTGAGCGGGATTTTCTTAATTATGTGATGACTTTCACGGTTTGGCAATTTTGTTCGCTACCTTTTAGTTCAATGCCAGGAGTGAAGTTACGATATCTCCCTCTTATCGAAAATTTTTTTGGAATAACAGATAAACAGTCCTCATTCTTTTACGATCAAAATAAGTTTGCAATTTTCTTAATTATCACCGGAAAAAAAAGAGAGCCACGCCTCATTATCAAAACCTTACTTAAAAACTTTAAATATTTTTAGGCTTGATCTAAATGAAAGAAAAACCTCTGGTATCCATAATTATTCCTGTGTATAACTCGGCTCCTTTTATTGAGAGGTGCCTGGAATCAGTTCTACTTCAAGATTATGAGAACTTAGAAATTATCTGTATCGATGATGGCTCCACTGATAAGAGTCTTGAATTGCTTAAGGCTTTAAAAGAACGTGCTCCTAATCTAGTGATATTAGAGCAAGACAACAAAGGTCCGGGAGCAGCCAGAAACCTTGGCTTAGATAAGTCTTCAGGAGAGTTTGTTTGCTTTCTAGACTCTGACGACAGAATCAGTGAGAACTTTATCAGTGAGTTGCTCTGTCTTGCTCTTCGAACACGTTCTGATATAGCTGCCACCTCGTCAGTTTTGTTAGATTATGGGAACTATCTTAAAGAGAAAGATGTTGGTCTCCCAAAAAATTTCGTAGGAGAGCTTTTTTCTTTAGAGGATCGTGCAAAGATCGTTCGTACAACTGGAGTAAGCTGTAACAAACTTTACAAGAAGAGTTTTCTTCAGAGTAACAATATCTTTTATTTGACATTGAATTCACCTTCTGAGGATAACTATTTCTCAATTCCTGCGATTTTTCTAGCAAATCAAATTGCAGTTACTTTTAAATGCTCCTATTTTTACTTACAACATAGCTCCTCAATCACAAAAAAGATAATTTCATATCAATCCTTGGATACTTTTTTAATTTATTCGCTCATATTCCAACGGATGAGCCTTCTTCCATTACGTTGGGACGCTCGAAAGATAATTTTGAAAACTATCTCTGAAAGGCTAGAGATTGATGCTAGCTATGTAGAAAAAAAATTAGAAAATAATTTTCTTCCTTACTTTAAAAAACAGAGAGAACTAACTCTCAGATCACTGGCAAACTCGATTCAGCTTGTCAATAAGCAAAAACAACGAGAGCCTCAAATCATTATCTCTTTAACTTCTTATCCCAAAAGAATTAAAACAGTTGATAGAGTTGTGAATTCTATTCTGCATCAGACCGTTAAACCAGACAAAATTATTTTATGGTTAGCCCAAGAAGAGTTTCCAGACAAAGTCATCCCAGAAGAAATCGAAAGATTGCAAAATAACATTTTTCAAATTAGATGGTGTGACAATCTTCGTTCATACAAAAAATTAATTCCCGCTTTGATAGATTTTCCGGAAGAAATTATCATCACAGTTGATGATGACGTTATTTATCCACCAAATTTAATCGAGGTTCTTTATAGGTCTTACTTAAGAGAGAGAGAGACGATTCACTGCAACAGATGTCACTGGATTAGATTAAAAGAAGGTAAGCTCTTATCTTATCAAGCTTGGAAACAACAGCATGAATTCAAAGCCTCTAACGCTTCTTACCTTAACTTCTTAACTGGACTTGGCGGAGTTCTTTACCCGCCTCATTGTCTCGACAAAAAAGTTTTTGATCGAAGCTTATATGAAAGACTATGTCCTACTGGTGATGACATCTGGTTTTGGGCTATGGCTGTCATGAATGGAACAAAAATTAAACGTCCAAAAGAGTCCATTAGAACTTTTGAATTTATAGAAGGCTCCCAGGATAGCTCGTTATGGGATTTAAATAAATTCAGAAATGATTCGCAATTGTCGGCAGTCATGAACGAATTTCCTATTTTACAAAACAGACTAATACGTGACAAAATAACAACGGAACCGTTAGATACAAATAAATTACTTTTACGGATTAAAAGGATTCTCTTAAAAATTTTCCCACGAGGAAGTAAAACATATATTTTTCTTAGAACTGTATATACCTATATATTTAAATAAAATGGATTTAACAATTCTTATACCCTGCTATAACAATGCACTCTATCTCGAAGATGCTTTAAATAGTCTGAAAGATTCTCGCAGCTTGGATAGTCAATCCTTCAAGATAATCGCTATTAATGACGGTTCTAAAGATAATTCATTAGATATCCTAAAAAAATTTATTAAAATAATGCCGAATCTTTCGATAATAGATAAGGAAAATTCAGGCTACGGGGACTCTTTAAACATTGCACTACGGCAGGTTAAGACTAAGTATGTAGGCATATTGGAACCTGATGACTTAGCGTTTGTTAATGGTTTTGCTACGCTACTATCTGCTGCTGAAAAACATGATCTTGATATTTGTAGAGGGTACTACATTTCTTTCAATCAAAAGAAAGAATGGAATTGTAAAAAAAGTTGGATCCCTAACGATAAAATTTTTTCTTCGAAAGAAGTCTTAGAGGTATTCATTGGAGGACCTTCAATTTGGTGTGCAATATATAAAACTGATTTTTTAAAAAAAAATCAAATTGAATTTCTTACAACTCCTGGAGCAAGCTTTCAGGACACTTCTTTCGCTTTTAAGTGTTACCTAAAGGCGTCTAAGATCATGTTTATAGATACTCCAATTATCAGATATCGTACAGATAATGCAAATTCCTCTGTTAATAGTAAGGAAAAAGTTGACTTTCTATGTAAGGAATGGGCAGAAATTATTCGATATTTTGAAAAATACGGATCTAACTCTATACGGATAAAAAAAGCCTTGCCTATTCTTCAGAATGGCTCATATCAATGGAATCTTGATCGTTTAGATTCGGATCATAAAAAAGATTTTGTTTTTCTATGGTCTTGTGAAATTAAAAAATTCATAAAAGATGGATATGTAAGTTGGAAATGGACACCTATTCAGTTGTGGTTTAAATTTTTCTTGCTGGCAAAGTTTCCCACTTTGTTCTACTATCTTCATAAGAACTTAAATTTTCAAACTCATCCATCCTCTCTAAAGAAAATCTCAATCTCCTCCTAACAGTAAGAATTTTTAAGGAATCTCTGAACAGATGCTCTATAACTAGCTCACTACTAAATGCGAAGTGAGAGGCTTATTGCATAAGTTAAATTTTTTAAATTTCTCTACATACTGGTCTAACGTACTTTAACGGAGGACAAAATGGCTAGATTTTCTTGGGTGCACTATGAAGCCCTGGTTCGAGGAGAGCATCTTAATAGCACCGAGGTGTCGGATAGACTAAGACGGGAAACTGGCAAGCGGATTCATCCTAAGACTATGGAGCAGAACCTTCCCAGCATGGTGAACAACTACTTCAAAGAACAGGCCGCAGTCAGTGTTTACTCTGGAGTCGACTGCAGCGGATTCCAATGAGTCAGCCGTTCTTAAATATCGAGTAGGCAGCATTGAATTTGAGTTTCACGCCGGCAATGCCGCTGACGTTGCTGTTGCGCTGCTTAAAACTATTCTGCAGGAGCGGAGCAAATGAACATTTTGTTCAAAGAGAGCTCTCGTGTGTCATTGGTAAGCGTCTCATCGCATAATTTTAATTTTTAAAACCTCGCCACATACTTGTCTAACGTACATTAACGGAGGACAAAATGACGAGATTTTCTTGGGCGCACTATGAAGCCCTGGCTCGAAGAGAGTACCTTAACAGCACCGAGGTGTCGGAGAGAATAAGACGGGAAACCGGCAAGCGGATTCATCACGATATTGTGGAGCAGAACCTCCCCTGCGTGGTGAACAACTCCTTCAAAGAACAAACAGCAGTCTGTGTATTTACATTAGAGTCGGCGGCAGCGGATTCCAATGAGTCAGCCGTTCTTGAATATCGAGTAGACGGCATTGAATTTGAGCCTCACGCCAGTAATGCTGTCGAGTCTGCTGTTGCACTGCTCAGAACCATTCTGCAGGAGCGGAGCAAATGAACATATTGTTTAAGGAGAGTTCTCGTGTGTCATTGGTTGTAACGCCGACGGATCTGAGAGGCTCTTTCCAAAAACTGTGCAGTATTGCTCAGACGATGATGAACATTGATGTCATGAGCGGCAGCGAGACTGTCGTTTTTATCTCAAAAAGTGCCAAGCTCTGTAAGATCATCACGGCTGACGAAAGAGGTTCTGTGGTGATCGTACGCCGGCTGAATAAAGGCACGTTTGAAAGGATCATGGTTAAAGTGGAAGACGGCAGTGCTCAGCTGCTAAGTGTTTATGAACAGGAGCAATACCTCAACGGCATAAGACTTTACGAAAAATGCTCTCGATACTGGTAATATAAAACTCAATAAAAATCCCGATGTTAGCGGGTTTATTTTTATATAAATTGAATAAATAATATCAATAATTAATTATTATAAACAATGGAAAATATTTTTTTACGATTGTTATATAGTATAATACCCATATGCATTAGAACGGTATTTTAAAGAGTGACTATAAACCTCAATAAACTCTCTAAAGAAGAATATCTAGAGCTAGTGAAAAGGAAAAATCAAGAGCTTGAACAAATGGGCGGTCGTTTGCAAGAGCAGACAAAGCGTCTTGAGGAGAAAGATCAGCAGCTTGCTCAGCAGGCTTCTACGATCACGGGGTGCGTTCGCATGGGCACCGGCATCGTCAAGATGGTGGAAATCGCGAAGAAGCATAAGGATGAGCTGCTGCGTCAAATCAAAGAACTGATTATTTATCCGGAAGACGAAATCGGAAGGACTGCAATCGACTGTGTCTATGAGCTGATTGTGGAACAGCTAAGGCTTATCACTGAAACGAATCGGCTCACTCAGCAGCTCTACGGAACCAGTTCCGAAAAAACGCCTCAGGAAATTACAAAGCAGGTTAAGGAAGCGCTCGAGGAAATTAAACTCAGCCGTTCGGTAAAAAACAGTCGTGACAGACTTATTAATCTCAATAAGCTCACTAAAAGAATTAATGTGCTCTCGGCGGACCTTCTTGACGAGACATTGAAACAGAGCATCGCGGTTGCCGATAAAACAGAAAAGATGCTACCGGCACCGCAGACGTTCTCATTGAAGAAACACGGCGGCAAAGCCAGCAACAGTAATGAGCTCTCGGTTAAGCCGGCTTCCGTCCTCAGCGCTGCCGCTCTCGAACTCTGTCCGCTGTGTCACTCCAAAAGCATGTCGGTTCAGGAGGTGATGCTTAAACTTAAAGGCGAGCTTACCGATACGATCGACAACGTTGAAAAGATCGGTCAGCTGTCGGTCGCTTATTAGACGTTCTTCTGTGAAAAGTGCGACAAAGTCCATGTGCAGATGGATGAGAAGCTGGACTTCCCCATTGTGCCTGGCAGACAGATCAGTGCTTTATCCATCATGGAGTTCAATCGGCTTATGTGCATCGGGATGCCTCTGGACAGATCATTCAAACTCTTTGAAAAGTATGCGAAACTTGGCTCCAATACCGTATCCTACAGTCTGAACGACTACCACTTCTTCTATCACAAGCCGCTTTATCAGACTCTGTTAAAGATAATGAAGACTCAGCGGACACTTATTGTTGATGAAACACCCTTCAACTGCCTGCAGGATCAGGGGCGAGGACGACTGGCAAAGGATGCATCTGAAGATCGGGACATCAGCCCTAAAAACTACATTCTCTGTACAATCAGCGCTCCTGCTGAGAAGAATCCGATCGCGCTCTATCACTGCCAGCGCAGCCGCAACGCTAAGAGTTTGAATGACTTTATCTCTGCTGACTTCAAAACTGAAGTTTTGGTGACTGATGCCTACAGTGGATACGATACGCTTGTCAGACAGCTGAATGAGTCATGAGATAAACCCATCGTGCATCAGAACTGTTGGGTTCACTTGCGCAGAGAACTTCTCATGGTCATTCTTCCGAGTGAAATGCTCAAAGAGATCGGCAACATCCCCGAAGAGCAATTTGATCAGGCCATTGAGGAGGCGTTCAAAGACAACGCCCGGTTTTTAAAACTGTGGAAAGTACAGGAAACAGTTAATCAGCTCTTTAGGATACAAAACATTAAAAATTCCTCTGCCGAACTGCTGTGGCAGCGCCGATCGTTGGCGGATATGATCGACTTAATAGTAACGAAAAGCTTGTTGAGCGCAAAGGCTGCAAATGGGTCAAGTGCAGTCACGATTCAATTGCCAAGGTCTGTGTTTATTACAAGAACGCCAGAGAAAAGCTGAGAACCTTCCTCGACTACGAGGACATCCCACTGTTTACAAATAAAGTAGAAAACGCGATCCGTCCGATCACTATCCTACGTAAGAACTGCCTGTTTCAGCACTCTCCGAAGTATATGGAAGGCATGTGCATGGCTTACTCAACCTGGAGACTCTCAAAAATAATAAGGTCGAGAGACCGGAGATCTGGCTGAGGAGATACTCGCAGGAGCTCTTCCGCCATATGTGCGAGAAAGGGCTGACGCAGCAGTGGAAGAATACTGGAGTGCCTGCCACATCCTTCTCAATTAAAGATCCGAAGAAAGGACAGGAAGATAAAGGCGATCCCCGCAATGCCTTCCTGCCTGAGAATCTTGCCGAGGGCTTTGACTTTGATGCTTGGGCGAGCTCAATCTTTAAAAAAGACTAAGTCGAACGCTAATCCTAATTAGTTGTTAAAGAGCATTTGCTGGACGATAGAAATATCGTTCAGCAAATGCTAGCCCCGCCTATCTGAAATAAAATCAAGCGATGAGACGCTTACGATTCCCGACTGCTTTTTCTCCGGATTCCACTAGTTCTTATATCCATAGACATAAGTGGAGTCACCTTTTCGAAAGGAGGAAAGGCAGAAGTAATCTTCGGAAAGAGTTTTTCTATGAGTTATAAAAGTCTCATATTAAATGATATTGACTACGTCAGCTGGAAAATTCCTAAGAGTCAAGGCTAACTATCTAAATTTCTGTGAATATTTTGACTGAATAAAAATCTCAGAGCTATGCTACGGGCGTTTGATCCCACAAATATTGATTAACTTAGCGATTAAAGACTATTTCCAAATATATAAAGGTATTCCACTAAGCTTGCAAGAATTGATTAAAATTGCGGTGGAGTGAAGCAACTTATCAGGACAACGGTTAAGTTATACTTCTTCGATCGTTACTAATCAAAAAATTGCTAATTTGTATAGATTTATTAAGTTAAAAATTAAAAATATATTTATTGTTTAATATAAATAACTAGATTAAAGGATATTAAAATACAATGTAGAAAAATATTTATCTAAGTATAAAATCTTTGCTAATATATATTTAATATAGGATCAAAATAAAATATGGGAAGAAAATTAAATTATATTGATTACCTTGTTGTTATATCTTGTATATCCGTTGTGTTGTTACATGCAAATGGTGTTTTCTGGAGACATCCAGCTGGCCGGCTTTGGATAACTTCATCACTTATTGAATGTATTTTCTATTTTGCGGTACCAATTTTTTTTATGATAAGTGGTGCTACATTGATGAATTATAGAACTAGATATAACTCGAAGGAGTACCTAATTAAACGAATCAGACGAACTCTCATTCCTTATTTGTTCTGGTCCTGTTTTGCTGCTTTACTCTTTTTAACATTTAATAAGTATGGCCAAATTTTCAGCCTAGATTCTGTGAGAGGATTTGACTATTCAGTTATAGTTAGTCTGATTATCAATATAATAAATAATAAGTTTATGGGTGTTTATTGGTTTTTTCTTCCCTTATTTGTCTGTTACTTGTCAATAATAATTCTATCGAATTTCTCAAAAAATTATAAAATACTATACTTCATTGCAATTTGGATTTTTATAGCACAATTTGTTTTACCATTCTGTGCTAATTTATTTCAACTAAAGATTAATCCAGTCTTGACTTCAAGTCCTATGGGAAGTGGATTCGTACTATTTGTTATTCTTGGCTGGATTTTATCGAAAAATCAAATATCAAATAAATACAAACTAATTTTTTATCTTTTAGGCGTTATTTCATTTTTTTTGAGATTTACTTCGCTTATGCTTAGCCCAGAATTTCCAGCTCCGATTAATAGACTCTTCAGTGGATATCTAAATATTACAACAGTTTTTTACTCAGTAGCGATTTTTATTTTAGTCAAAGATGTTTCTCCTCTGATTGAAAATCTTATTAATACGATTTCGCGTAAAAATATAGCATTAGGTAACATGATACTAAGTGGTTTAGTAACAATACGAGATTGTTCCCTTGGAATCTATTTGCTTCATGCTTATTTCACTTCTAAGCTGGTTCCTTTCCTGGGTGTTAATACTTCATCTATTTACTATAGAATATTTGGAGCTTTGCTAATAGTTTGCGTATGTTGTATTCTTACTTTAGTGATCAAAAAAATTCCTTTTTTGCGTCATACTGTCTGAGAATTCAGAAAATATTTACTTTCAATCACAATTGAAAAAATTCCATTTAAATATAAAAGCCTGTAATTCCAATGTAAGTGTCTAATTTGTTACGCGATAAATTTAAATTGAACTGCCCCTGAAAATGTTACGCGACAAATTAAAATAGCGTAAAACGAACTGGCCTCTGAAAATACGGCACTTGGCAAGGAGGCATCTTGGCGAGGAAGATATTTTCTCTTGAGACCAAAAGGTTGGTTCAATCCTTATTCGATGAAATGAAGAAGTATCGAGAGATTAAACAACTATCGGGCGTTCCGCAAGATATTTTGCGTTTATGGAAGGCTAAATCCCTCTTGAGCTGTGATTGGATTGCCATCGAAGAGCGACAATCTCCGCTTTCCAGCATTGAAAGAGAAGAAATAGTTAAGCTGCATGGTCAAGGCCTGTCCTGTACTAAGCTTGCAATTCAATTTGGCGTTTATAGAGGTACTATAAAGTCCGTCATAACCCAGTCCCGAAAGAACGAGATATCCAAAAGGGCCATATCTCGGGCTTTCGCAAGTTCTATTTCGACACAAGTTATTGAAGGGAAGTTTCGTTCCTCGCTAAAGGCAGCTGAGTTCTATGGTCTGGAACCACGTTCGTTTCAACGGTGGGTTAAACCCGAATTAAAAAATCGCAAAGGACGTGCAATAGTTGGAGATAGCAGCAGATCCGGAGACGAGCATATGCGCTACTCAATTACGTCTGTCTTAGCCTATACATTTGCAATTAAAGAGTGGATTACTTGGGAATTATCCTAATCGTGGACACGTAATCTTAAGCGTGGACACTTCATGAAATTAAATTTGTAAGTTAATAAATAATATGGCGGCATCCTTATCGTGGGCAGTCGTCTGTAATGTGGAAATCATTCAAATCTTCCTAGATTTCTTTGTAGATATTATTCTTTAATTGTCCCCTGGGTTCAAAAAACAAAAGGTTAGAAAGCCGAACGGAACTCCAAACTCAACCTTCTGTCGCAATGCACAATATTGAGTTGTTGTTGATCATTGCATAGCAATCATTGTATTGAGTCTGAACAATTTCATTTACACCGATGGTGATAAATTGGTCTAAACAAAAATGAAACGATCAAAAAATGCTTAGGCCGTGTTTCTATGACTTAGTTTTTTTGTGAAATGGGATAGGGATGAAAATTAAGAAAAGTCTTCAAGAGAAAGGGGCCTTGCAGAGTGTCTACGCTGAAGATTACGAGAGATTTAAAGTTATGAAAGAATGAAGTTCGTTTTCGTGTTTTAGGCTTGAAATTTTGGTGTCCACGATAAGGATTATGGTGTCCACGCTGCGGATAATTTCCAGACTACCAAAAACTTTAATTTAAAGGACCACTCTGAATCAAATATTGTCTCAATCGTTGAGTCTTTAAAAGGCAAAGGAGCGCCAATAAAGGAGGCCTGCTCCTGGCTAGGAATCCATCGGAGCACGTTTTACAGGAAACGGCAAGAGCTGAAGAAGATGATCCTTTAGTCACTCAGATTTCAGAGCTCTAAAAGCGCCGTAATTTTGCTTACGGAGCAAAGCGAATGGCGGTGTATTTGAGCAAACTAAATGGCTTTGCCATTAACCATAAACGCGTCGCCAGACTCATGAGGCTGCAAGGCTTAAATTCAAGAGTCCGCCCAAAGCGCAGAATCCATTACAAGACCGAATTGCTTGAGCCTGTTCAGGAACCTTTGTACAATGTGCTGAAACGGGATTTCTCTTCATCTGGACCGATGACAAAACTTGTCACGGACATGACTTTTGTCCCGGCAAGAGAGAGCTGGGTTGTGCTGAGCACGATCAAAGATTTATTTAACCATAAGATAGTTGCTTGGGAAACTGGTTCGAGTGCAGCACAGCAATTGTTAAATAAGCTTCCGACGAAGGAAGGGCTGCTGCCATCATATTGTGTCATCCGCAGCGATAGAGGTGGAACCTACACAAGTATGTCTTACGTGAAAGCGGTGAGAACGTCCGAGCTACTCCAGAAGAGGAATTTGCCTTGACAACGCAAGCATGGAAACGTTTTACGGGCATATGAAAAGTGAAATGTTCCGTAGAATGACTCCGCAGGAAAGAATAGAGCAGACGAGAGCAAAGGCTCAGGAAATCATCGATGACTACATCACGTGGTACAACACAGAGCGCATTCAACGCTCTTTAGGGTATGTATCGCCGGAGGAGTTCAAAGGCAGCATGTGATTCCGGATACCGATTGATATCCGGCTAGTTAGCTACGAAAAGTGAGCGCAAAAACCGCAGCGTTAGGGGGAGATTTTGTCTTTCAGCTACGTTTTTAGACACCCCCCCCCTTTTTTTTTTTTTTTTTTTTTTTTTTTAACTCATAGGAAAATACAATAGAAAATAGCAGAGCTTGTTGCATGTAAGGTAAAATCTAAAGAAATCCTACTTGTTCTACTACTTTTACGAGCTAACTGTCGCAGTCTATGGGGTTAGTTCATTCAACGGGTCACTAAACTTGTCGTTTGACAATGCTTGTTTGCACACTATTCGAACCCTTGGAATTAAAGAATCTCTGAATAAAGTGTTCGGTCAGAAAGATGCGGATAATCTTGTTCTGCTTGCTATTTACCAATATCTTGAGGCAGGTTCGTGTAAAAATCTGAGCGAATAGCTTCCGAGTGTCTGGCTGCCCACCAATACGCCTCTCTCCTCTCAAAGGATTAGCGAGCTTCTCTCTCGTATAACAAGAAAGCAGATCACAGAGTTTTTTAAACAGATTTGATAGAAACTGTCAATTGTCCAAGGATGCAGGCAATGACGGATACCGCTTTATCGCGTTGGACTCTACGGCAATTAGTTCTTACTCGCAAACGAGTGAAGACGCTGTGTACGGCCATGCCAAACAGGATCCGGAACTAAAACTGGTTAATTACACGCTGGGCGTCGACTATTTCAGCGGCGAGGTCGTATATGTCTACGAAAGCGAGGGTTCCATCACGGATAAAACCTTATATCCCAACTTATCCCAACTTGCTTGAGAACATGAAAGCAAACGGCTTTGATCTAAACAAAACAGTTCTGATAACTGATCGGGGATACGAAAGTCTCCATAATATACAGACTGTTATTAACGAAAATTTATCTTATATCTGTGCAGTTCCACTGACGGAAAAGAACGTCAGGGATAAATTTAATAAATACTGGATGTCGCCTCAACAGCTGTGCATTTCACGACGATGAGAACTCGATTTATGCACGTACGGATGAAGAGAACTGGGTTCAGGCACTCTCTACAGGCGGCTCTGTGAATAAGAAATACTGGATTACCGCGATTCAGAACTTGCTCAGCTACAAACAAAACAGATGCTGAAAACTTTAAAGCAAAGTCACAAGGCTCAGAAGTCGGCCCTCAGCTTTGGAAAGAGGTTAGAAGATTTATCGGGTTCGATAAGAAAATCGGATGGTTCAAAAAGATAGAGGATATTGATTGTGCGACTCGATTATGTGGCTGCTATGCAATAAGAACAAACTGCCTGTCTGATCCGTTTAGTACAGGCAGCGCAACATTGTAGAAACCAGTTCCCGAGTCATTAAGGTGCTTAATGACGGTCGTAGACTGTACTGCGGCAACAGTACGTATGTCGGAAAGCTGTTCGTCTATACCTTGGCAGAAAACAGATAGCCGAAACAAAAAGAAATGCGAAACTGGCTTCGATTAAACGCCCGGTGATTCTATGGACACGATAATGACAATCCTTGCTTGAAGACTGTTAAGGACCCTCGTTCGCAGGCATGGAAAATAGGCGAAGTAAGTAAAAAGGCCCGGAATACCCTAGCCTTGTTGGGTATTACCAAACTTCCGAAATCCTTACATTGAGTACTATAAACCTGGAGTTTGAGATTAATTGGTTTCGGATTGATAAATGCTTTGTGCTAGCCTCTTTCCAAGTTCAACTCCAGGCTGGTCAAACGCATTAATTCCAAATAATGTTCCCAACATTGTGGTTTTGTGTTCATACAAAGCCATCAGAGCTCCTAGTCTTTCTGGAGTCAAATCATCAAGAGTTAAAGTAGAAATAACATTAAAGTATTTGCTTCCCGGATCACGTGTAATTAAAGCTTCAGTTTGTGCTTTTGCGTTAGCCATAAGAACCTTATTCAATTCTTTATGATTATGCCCGGGTTTTTTGCACCAACATACATCAATTGCAGTTTTTGCAGTTCCTTCTCTTAGCCACTGATAAAATGAGTGCTGAGATTCATTTCCATGCCCTCCCCAAACAGCCAGTGAGGTTTTACCGACAACAGGGCTGCCGTCTGGTTTTGTACTTTTACCTAGGCTTTCCATTTCGAGTTGTTGAAGCCAGTCAACCATCGTTCTTAATCTTTCATCATAAGGTAAGAAACAGAACGATGAAACATCGAGTTTAACGGTATTCCAATATGCAAACATTGCCATTAGTGCAGGAAGATTGTTTTGCAATTCTGTGAAGGATGCATGTTTATCCATCAAGTGTGCGCCAGCAAGGAAACGCCTAAAGATATCTGATCCTAGTGCAATTGCAACAGGCAAACCAATTGCTCCCCATACGGAAAATCTACCGCCAACCCAATCCCATATAGGGAAATAGTTATCTTTGGGTAAACCAAAAAATTCCGCAGCGTCTTTTCTAGCTGAAACAACAGCTACATGGTTTTTAAATCCTTCGTGCCTAATCCCAGCTTTAAGGAGCCAGTTAAAAATTTCCTTTGCATTTGCTTGGGTCTCTTGAGTTTTAAAACTCTTGGAAGAAATAACTACCAAAGTCTTATAGGGATCGAGGGAAGAGGTAACTCGATCGAAAACTACACCATCCGCAGAGGCTAAAAAATGAAGATTAATCTCCGGTCGCGCCGATCGTAAAGCATTCCAAACGGTTCTAGGCCCCATATCTGATCCGCCAATACCTATGTTGATGACATCGGTAATACGATCACCAGCTGATCCTCTCCATTTCCAACTCCTGACATTGTCAGCAAATTTGCAGAATCGTTCGAGGGTTTCATGCACTTCTTTTGCGTGAGGAGCTTCGGGAGAAGGGGCTCGTAAAGATGTGTGGAGGGCTGACCTGCCTTCACTTGGATTCACAATCTTTCCTTGACGCATTTCATTAAAGGATTCAATCATCCTTTTTTCTTTTACAAAGTCAATAAGACCTAAAAGTTCTTTTTGCGAAATTCTCTGGCGTCCTATGTCAAGGGTAATTCCACAAGCACTCTTTTGAAAACTTTCAAATGAATCTCTAATGAACGGTGCAACAGTAAGTGACTGCATAGTTTTAATTCTCGAAATTATTTAGAATTCAAATGGTTAATCTTTAATAGCTTCAGACGGAATTGTAAATTAGCGTCAATGCCTCTTTTCCTCTCCAATTAAATGGAGTGAATCCTCTTGCGACTGATTATGCCGATGCTTAAGAATAACTGCAAGCATAGAACAACCGACAAAACTACCAAATAAAACCATTATTGTCACTGTGCCTAGACCAGATTTGATTAGTAATGAGTACAAAGCGAGCATGACTAGGATCGAGCTGTTTTCATTGAAATTTTGGACTGCAATAGATCGGCCAGCACTCATAAGGACATGACCTCGATGCTGAAGAAGAGCATTCATCGGCACGACAAAGAATCCGGCCATCATGCCAACGACAACTAACATAATGCAGGCAACTATAACTGCATATGAGAAATGAATGCTAATAAAATCAAATCCCCCCGGAATCCATGATCCTTTAAAGAAAGACATGATGGCAACAGAAAAGCCCATAGCTACGCCAATCGGCAAAACATCTATGCTTTTCCTTAAACTTACAAATGTAGCAGCAAGCACAGCGCCTATTGCGATGCCTATCGCAACTACGCCTTGAAGTATGGCCGCCTTAGAAAGATCAAGGCCGAGGGCTGTATCCGCCCATGCTAGAACTAAAAACTGCAGAGTTGCGCCGGCGCCCCAAAAAAGAGTTGTAACTGATAATGAAATTTGTCCAAGTTTATCCTTCCATAACAGGGCGCATGATTTTCCGAAGTTTACTAAAGTGTGCACTGGCCTAAAGTCCTGTTTTGGGTAACGAGCCCCAGTGTCGGGGATAAGGAGATTAACCGCTGCGGCAGCTGCATATACCAATATCATTACTGCAATCGCAGCTTGCGCGGCATTATGAACTCCTAATAAATGTTCTTGTCTAACAAAATGATCAATCATTGGTGAGATGAGAAATCCACCCAACCCGGTTCCCAATATAATCGATGCAACTGTTAATCCCTCAATCCAGCCGTTTGCCTTTACTAATTTTTCAGGAGGCAATAGCTCGGTCAGTATCCCGTATTTGGCAGGTGAATAGGCTGCCGCACCTAGACCGACGATTCCATATGCTAGAAGAGGATGGGTTCCGAAAAGCATTATGCAGCAGCCTAATGTTTTTACCGCGTTGGTAATAAACATCACACGTCCTTTTGGCATCGTATCAGCAAAGATTCCAACCCATGCTGCAAAAAGTACATAACTGACTACAAAAAATAGTTTCAGAAGAGGAGTCATCCATTCAGGCTCATTTAACGTCGCCAACAGCGCAATCGCAGCAATCAATAAGGCATTATCGGCTAATGAGGATAAAAATTGTGCCAGCATGATGCTGTAAAAGCCTTTTGTCATATATTGAGACTCCCAAAGTATTGAGAGATTATAATTCCTACTCAGTGTTGCTTGGTTAGATATGTACTAAACAGTAAATCTAATTTGTATTTTTTCGGGATATAAATCAAACATGAAATTCTTGATTGTAGGTTGTGGTATTTCGGGTATAACCTTAGCCCGTAAATTGGCTGAAAATTCTCATCAAGTTACCATAGTTGATGAGAAGGATCACATCGGAGGTAACTGTTTTGATTATTTCAATCAAGAAGGAATATGCATCCATAAATATGGCACACATATTTTTCATACAGAGAACGAGACCGTTTGGAGATTCTTGTCTCGTTTTACACAATGGTTTCCGTATCAGCATGAAGTAAAAGCTCTGATTGACGGTCAGCTTGTTCCGATTCCTTTTAATTTCAACACTATTGAACAGCTTTTTCCCATGGAAATGGCTAATCGTTTGATTAACGCACTTTTATCCGAGTTCCCTTTCAATAAGAAAGTTCCAATCTTAAAACTCCGTGAAAGTCAATCGAAAGACCTACAATATCTTGCAGATTATGTTTATGAAAAAGTTTTCTTGCATTACACCGAAAAGCAATGGGGAGTCAGGCCGGAAGATTTAGATCCTCTCGTTACTGGAAGGGTTCCAGTTTTTATGGGAAGAGATAACCGCTATTTCCAGGCTAAGTATCAAGGTATACCTCTTGAAGGCTACACCGCTATGTTCGAAAAGATGTTAGATCATCCGAATATAACGATCTTGTTGAATACAAAATTTGATAAAAGCATGAGCAATGATTTTGATCATTGTTATTACACAGGTCCTATAGATGAATATTTCGATTACAAACTCGGACAATTGCCTTACAGGAGTTTGAGGTTTGAATTTTTAACCTTTAATCGATCCTACTTCCAAACAAATTCAGTGGTTAATTATCCGAATAATTACGACTTTACTAGGATCGGAGAATATAAGTATTTCCTTGACACTCAATGTGGATCAACGGTTGTATCCTACGAGTATCCCGAGGGGTTTTCCTTGGGTGAAAACGAACGTTATTACCCAATAATCAATCCCGAAAATAAGTGCTTGTATCAGAAGTATTTAGATTTGGCAAAAGGAATCGATAAGCTTACTTTCCTTGGGCGCTTGGGTGATTATAAGTACTACGATATGGATCAAGCTGTTTCAAGAGTACTGTGTCTTATTAATAAATTACCTGTTTGCTAAAAATAATTGATTTGGGTGAAATGACACTAACGAACTCAAGTTAAAAGGATCACTTTTGGATTATTGCTTGTTGATATGTTAGTGTCCTATCTAGGATATATTTTCTAGCGTGGTACTTGTTGATGTTGCAAAGACGTAATTTATAGTATGTACGGCAGGAGGAGTTCTGCTTGATTTCCTTCCTTTTTATATCATTGCATTAGTTAGAAAAAATGAATTGCTTGTGTTTTAAAAGTAGGAGCTAATTGTTGACTATGGATAATCGATATAGCGAAAAGGAGGCGACATGATATTTAATGTCTTACAAAATAGCTGATATAGTTAACCAACGAATTTCTAACATATTTTATTACTTATGAATTAGGACGCATAAATTGGTTAAATTTGTTATTTTATGTGGGGGTACGGGGACTCGTTTATGGCCTCTGTCTCGTCAAAGCTTTCCTAAACAATTTACAAAACTAATTGGCGAAGAGAGTTTGCTCTTGCGAAGCTTTGCATGTTCGCTAGAAACTGCAAGGCTTTTGCTTTTATCCAACGAACATAACGATCTTCTTAAAACCCAAGGAAGGGGGGGGTGAGGATTCAAGTTATAACAAATAAAGATTATCTTTATTTTGTGCAAGCAGCTTTGTCAAAGTACAAGGGAGAATATTCGATAGTTTTAGAACCAGAATCGAGAAATACTGCACCCGCGATTGGAATTGCTTCCTTAATTTCACTTCTTAACAACGAGCCCGACTCTCTCTTAGTTATTCTCCCTTCGGATCATTTTATACAGGACGAAAACTCATTTGCTCATTCAATCTCGAACGCTTTAGAACTTGCAGATTCCGGATTGCTTGTTACTTTAGGAATTCATCCTACCTATCCCGAGACAGGATATGGCTATATAGAGGTAGGAGAAAAAATCAATAGTCTAGGCTTTAAAGTAAAAAGATTTGAAGAAAAACCATCGTTGGACAAGGCTCGATCCTTTATTAATTCAAAAAAATATTTATGGAATTCTGGCATTTTGGTTGGGTCAAGCAGGACCATTCTATCTGAAATAAAGCAACATGAGCCAACGCTATACAGTCAATTGATATCCATGTCTGAGGACATTAGAAGTACTATTGATTTAGGATCAATAGATGAAAAAGTTATAACTTTGCCGGAGTGTTATTCTCTTTCTGAAAATTTGTCATTTGATTATGCTGTCCTGGAAAAGACAGGAGTTGCAGTTGTAACAGAACTGAAGTCAGGATGGTCCGATCTTGGTTCATGGCATTCTGTTTATGATCTTGAAACAAAAGATGAGAACCAGAATGCAGTGGTTGGGCAAGTAGAAACTATTGAAGCGCAGGGGTGCTATATAAGAAGCGAAACAAAACTTGTAACAGCAGTTGGTGTACACGATCTAGCGATTATCGAGAATGATGATGCTGTGCTTGTTGCTCCGTTAAAAGACAGTCAAAAAGTAAAAAATATGGTAACCAGGCTTAGGAAAAAAAATCGCCCGGAAGCTTTGGTTAGCTCATCAGTTTATAGACCTTGGGGTAATTATAAGAGCCTTGCGAAGGGTTTGAGGTTTCAAGTAAAAAAATTAACTGTGTCACCTGGTGAATGTCTTTCACTTCAATTGCATCATCACAGAGCTGAGCATTGGATTGTTGTATCGGGGACTGCAGAAGTAACAATCGAAGGGGAAAAACAAATTCTGACTGAAAATGAGTCAATTTTTATTCCTCTCGGTTTTAAGCATAGGCTTGCTAACCCTGGCAAGATTCCTTTGGTTGTGATAGAGGTACAGTCAGGTTCATATCTCGGTGAAGATGATATTTGCCGATTTGAAGATAAATACGAGAGATGATAAGTATGATACCCAAAACAATACATTATTTTTTTGATGATGTTAATTTTTATAGGAAAGGGAAAAAAAATACACAGTTGAGGATGTGTTATACCTCTTGGAGGAGGGCTTGCCCAGATTTTTCAATTAGGTTATGGACACCTAATAATGGGGAAATAAGGGAAATAATAAATAGCTCCGCTTTTATCTTAAAAAAATATAAAGATAAGGATTGGGCATTTGTTTCAGATTATGTAAGAGCTTATGTTCTTTACAAATATGGAGGAATTTATTTAGATACTGATGTTGAAATTTTAAAAAATCTTTCTCCTTATTTGAATAATAGATTTTTTTGTTCCATCGAAGGAGATATTTTATATGGTGAAAATATTCCTGAACCGGCTGTCATGGGAAGTATAGCTGGGCACCCTCTTCTTAAGAGAATAATGGATCTTTATGAAAGCGATTGGATTATGTCAGAATCCAATCCTATTGCAAATGTGGTAGCAAAAAAAGCTCTAAAGGACTTATATTCTTTTGAAATAATTTCTTATTCTGAATCTGTTATACATAAATTAAATAAATTGTATGATAAAAATGTACCTAATAAGATTTGCTTGAATTTTGAACTTTATAAGAATCAAATCGTTTGGCAAGATAGGAATAAAGAAGTGACTATATACCCATGCGAATATTTTTGTCCAAGCTGGGTTAGTTTTCAAGATAAGGCTTTTACAGACAAAACTGTTGCAATTCATTGGAATCAATCTAGTTGGTGGAAAGATTCTTCGCAGTCAAATAATATAGATAACTCTAAAAATTTAATAAGAGAAAATGAACAATTAAATCATATAAATAATAAATTAATTAATGAAAATAAAGAGTTAATGGAAATAAATAAACTATTGAAATCAGAAAAAGATAATAATATCATCAAATGTAAAATAAAAAAAATATTCAATTATTTAAATAGACATGAAAGCAAATAAAAGACCCTATGTATATATAACGGATGATTTTTATGTCATACCATTAATCGTATCTATTAAATCTCTTCGCAAATACGACAAGGAATCTGAAGTTTTCGTATTCTATAAAGACGTTAGTAAACAGAATATAGAATTGCTCAAATCCTATTGCTCAACTCTTAATGTGCAATTGCGTAATGTAGAGAAAGATCTTAGTGATATAGCAACCAATCATCAATATGTCAGCTCTGCATCGCTTATTAAATTTTTGTTACCTGATTTATTGAAATCATATAACGAGTGTATTTATCTTGATTGTGATATTTTATTTTTATCCGATACTTCTTATCTAAATCACTTGGCAATAAATGATTATCTAATTGCAGCTTCGGTTGATAAAGGAGCTATGAAATTAAAGCACAACCTCAGAATAGGTGTTAAAAAATATTTTAATTCTGGGGTTATGGTTATTAATTTATATAGAATGCGAGTTGAGTCTATAAAAGATCAATTAATTAAGGCTAAAAAAGAATTAATTGATTCATATTATCAGGATCAGGATGCTTTCAATTACGTCTGCGATGGAAAAGTTTTCTTTTTCTCGGAGGATTATAATTATTTACAAACTTATCTTCCAGAAGGAGTTGAGCTTGAAAAAACAGATCTTTTGAAAGATATAAAAATATTACATTTGACAAATAAGAAGCCATGGATTTACTCAGATCTTGCTACGTCGAAACTATACAAGTCGGCATATGAGTCAGACCCATACCTCTTAAAAAATATTAAAAGGATAGAATATAACAAAGTTAGTATAATTGTACCTATATTCAATGTGGATAAATATTTAGATGAGTGCATTGACAGTATAGTTAACCAAACGTTTAAAAATATAGAAATTATATTAATTAATGATGGTTCAACAGATAATTCACTACAGATTGCAAAAAAATATCAAGATCTATATAAAAATGTCAAATTAATTAGCCAAAACAATAGAGGTTTATCTGCTGCTAGGAACGCAGGATTAGAGCAGGCCTCCGGTGAATTTATATTTTTCATAGATTCAGACGATAAAATTTCACCCTATACTATTGAACATTTATTCAATAGCATTAATAAAGAAAATAGCGATTTTTCTGCGTGTAGTTTTCAGTATTTTTCAGCTGACGATCTGAATGGAGAAATTCTTCATAAAGAGTGGCCTATTAATTTTGAAAAAAATAGTGGCAAATATAAGTTAACAGAGGATTATGAAAATGATCTATGTTGTGTTGCATGGAATAAGTTATATAGGTTATCAAAAATAAAAAAAAATTCATTATCTTTTGTTGAAGGAATAATTCATGAAGATATTTCTTGGTTATGGAGCTATTTGTCCCATTCAAAAAATTATTCATATGTAAATGAAAGGCTGTATTACTACAGAATCCGTAGTGAATCGATAACGTCAGAAAAGAATGCAAATTATTACCTTACATATTTAGAACCGTATAAATGGATATTGAATTCTCTCAAAACTCTTACTGATGGGCAAAGAGCTTATATTCTTTATAGACTTGGATTTTTTTCTAAATTGGCATTGAGACATGGAACGATATATCAAAAGTTAAAAACATTCCGAGATTATTTAGAAATTCTCCACAAGTATTATGGATCTTCTTTGATAGCAAGCAAAGGCTATTTGTTCATATATAGAAGATTTAAAAACCTTCTCAAAAATATAAATTTTTCTCGTAAAGATGTTGAGTTATCGGAACGGGATTTATTGAGAGGACAGCTCCAGGCACTTAGAGATGATTTCTCCAGCAGAATAACAAGCCTTGAAAACACACTATTCGAAAAAAAATTATTGATTTCAATAATACAAATGGTAGATATACCCCAAAACTCAGTTTTAATAATTGAAAGCCAAGACTGTCATGGTGAATGTTTACCTAGTGTAATCCACTACTTCAAAGAGCTTGGTTACCATGTAGATGTTTGGTTGAGTAAAAAAGAATTTGATCTAAGACCTGTTGCGGGTACTGCAGGCGTTAGAATTTTTCCAATAGAACGAAACTTTTTGCATTATTTCTTATCGTTACCTCAACTTAAACAATATAAATGTATTTTTTGGAACACTGAATACGATTACTACTCATTAAGAACAACGCGCAGGGCTTTCATGAGTAATTGTCTTGATCATCCGAAGGTGTTTTATCAATGCCATAGACCCGAGTTTACTTATGATGATCTTTCTGAAGAAGTTAAATTTACTTTAGAGGTAGTGAATGAGTACAAAGCACTACCGTTATATAGTTGTTACTTTGGATTTAATGGTCAGGAAAAGTCGGTGTGCAAGAACGAAAAACAATTTGTCGTTGTAGGAAACATCGAACAAAAACGTAAAGATTTTAATTTGTTGATGGATGTAATTAAAGATATAGATAGGACACATCCTCACTTAAATTTTAGAATAACTGTCATTGCTCGGAAAGGAAAATTACATGTTCCAAGGAGATTGACGAAATACTTTAATTTCGTGGGAATGTTAGATTATCCCAAAATGTATGAGATAGTATCGGAATCTGATTTCATTCTTCCACTCCTTAACAGCAAAATTCCTGAACATTCAAGATACTTAACTAATGGAATTTCAGGGACTGTTAACTTGTCTGTTGGCCTACGGGTTCCAATGGTTATTGAGGCTGCATTTGCAGCGAAATTTGGAGTTTCCGTACAATCTGCCTTGATTTACGACAAGGAATCTGATTTTAAATCAGCCTTTATTAAAGCTATTGAACTAGGTGAGGCAGTTCAAAAGGAAATGTCCATGGGTTTATCTCTTATCCAAAGTGAGAGAATATCTCGGAGCTTAGAGTCTCTGAAAATAGTACTCAAGTAATTTAGCTATAGGCCAAACGTCTGGGGAGGGGAAGGATCTCCCCAGCGCCTGAAAAACTTTAATTTTTCTCAGGCCCTTTCTGTCCAATATAATATACTCTTAAATTTAGTTCTAACATCCATAATTAACTCAGGCTACAGAAAGCTATAAGCAATTAGCAAGCCCTCTTAATCGAATAAAGAATGCCGAGCAAACTTCGGGGTGATTTCTCTCAACGTGTCTTGTCCTGAAAAAGTTGACTACTTAGGGAGTCAACAATGAAAGTTGAAGAACAGATATCTACACCAATGAAACAAGCAGAGGCAAGAAGGCCAGGTCTGACGCATGACTAATCCAAATTTATAGAAGAAATTGGTCTAAAAATATTCAATAATTATCCACTACTGTCCAAAATAAATTTTTTCGGAACGTCTAGATGCAAAGATGCCGAATCTTCGATAAATTTAAAGTTCCCAGCAATAAAAAATCGAAGGATTCGGCATGCAAAGAGCAACAATATCCATGTTTGCGCAACTTGTCCAGTCAATGGGTTGCAAACTTGAATTTCAACATTTAGTCAACAAGCATCAGTCAGACAAGGCATCCAAAGG
>NZ_CALPCV010000014.1:0-64046 GCF_943193095.1 Parasutterella muris
CCGATAGTTTGCTGAGCAAACTCAGAGCTTTGCTTTTTAGAAGCAAAGCCGGATTTTCGCCTTCGGCGTCTCTACCCCCGGCGTTGTCCACAGCCGGGCTTTGCCTACGGCTTGTGGTCAACGCCGCAAACTGCGAGAAGCTGTGCACATTTCACGCCCGAACGCTTGCGTCAGAACTGGCTGTAGTGAGCGGTGTTTGAAATCGTGCTCAGGTTCGAGCGCTTTTTTAGGAGGGTAAAAAATCGTCCTATTGAGAAAAAGTTGTTCCGGAACAACTTTTATACCAATTGCAGTATTTTTTACCCTCCAGAGAACCGATAGTTTGCTGAGCAAACTCAGAGCTTTGCTTTTTAGAAGCAAAGCCGGATTTTCGCCTTCGGCTTTTGGACTTCGGCGTTGTCCACAGCCGGGCTTCGCCTAACGGCTTGTGGTCAACGCTGCACGCTGCGAGAAGCTGTGCACATTGCGCTTAGGTTCGATTAATATTGTCAGCAAAACATTAAATATTCCCCGTCAAGAAATTTATGAAAACAAAATCTGTTGAACCTAATATTGCTGATCTAGCTAACGGTTGGTTGAAATCTTATGGACTTGACTACAAGCTGGAACAAGAAAGTCTTAACTCCGAGATAGATAAGGCCTTAGATGAATACTTGTCAAAAAGCGGCGGAAAAGGAGGTAACCGGCCCGACGCAAAACTGCTTTTACAAGACAAGGAATTAAACTACTGGCCTATCCTTATCGAATACAAGGGTTATAAAGACAAACTAGTGAAGCTTGATGCTGCCGGAAACGTAGACAACACAAAAAGCAAAGGAGAACCTAATTACCAAAATATTAAATCTTACGCTGTCAACGGGGCCGTTCATTATGCGAATGCGCTGCTTCATCACACAAGCTATACGGATGTTATTGCCATCGGCATGACCGGATTCCGTGATGAACTCGGACAGTTACAGCATCAAATTTCGGTTTATTACGTTTCAAAGAAAAATTTAGGTGTCGGACAAAAAGTCGGTGAATATACTGACTTATCATTTTTACCCCCCCCGGATTCAATAATTTTATTGAAAAAATTAGACAGTTAAGTTTAAGCCCCGAGCAAATCGAGCGACTAAGGGAACTAAAAGAACAAGAAATTCAGGCCAGCTTGACCAAGTTAAACAATGATATTTACCAAAATGAAAAAGGGTTGAGTGAAGATGACCGAGTTTATCTTGTTGCCTCATCTATCATTGCAACTCTGGGAGTTCCAGGCAAGGTCAAACCTCTTGAAAAAGATGATTTGAAGTGTTCTCAGGAACCTGAAAACACTGACGGGGAGATTATTCTTAGAAAGATTCGATCATTTCTGAAAGAGAAATCTTTACCAAGCAGTAAAAGAGACCTCATCATCAGAACCCTTCAGAACACGCTTACTAGCGACAACCTGAACAAAGTGACTGCCGGAGAAACTCAGCTTAAAAGAGTATTTAATAAGATTGTTGACGATCTGGGCCGTTATTACAAAATCGGTTTGACAACTGACTTTACCGGCAAATTATTCAATGAAATGTACAGCTGGCTTGGTTTCTCACAGGACAAGCTTAATGACGTTGTTCTTACTCCTTCTTATGTTGCGAAACTTTTGGCAAAATTAGCCAGGGTTGACAGAAATTCCTATGTTTGGGATTTTGCTACCGGCTCTGCCGGACTTCTTGTAGCAGCGATGAATGAGATGCTGATTGATGCCAAAAACAACATCAAATCACCTAAAGAACTGGCGCTAAAAGAGGCACAAATCAAAGCTGAACAGCTCCTTGGTTTGGAAGTTCTTCCGAGTGTCTACATGCTTGCCATTTTGAACATGATTCTTATGGGAGACGGCAGCTCCAACATCATCAATAAAGATTCATTAAATGATTTTGATGGCAAATACGGTTTTGGAAGAACTCAAGAAGACTTTCCGGCAACTGCTTTTATTCTTAATCCTCCGTACTCTGCTGATGGAAACGGAATGATTTTTGTTGAGAAAGCTCTTGGAATGATGACAAAAGGTTACGCTGCAATCATTATTCAGGGTTCGGCAGGGTCCGGGAAAGCGGCTGATTACAATCGCAGAATTTTAGAAAAACATACACTGCTGGCGAGCATTAAGATGCCCGATGACCTTTTTATAGGCAAATCCAGCGTCCAGACTTACGTCTATGTTTTCCGCGTCAATGAAGCGCATCATCCTGATGATAAGGTTAAGTTTATTGATTTTTCAAATGACGGGTACACTCGAACAAGCCGTAAAAAGGCAAGTGTAAATCTTAGGGATACCAATCATGCTAAAGAAAGATATGAAGAAGTCGTACAGCTTGTTCGCTTTGGAGAAAGCAAGTTAAAGCTTCTGACAAAGAAAGAATACTACGAGGGAACCATCGACCCTACCAACGGAGCTGACTGGAACCAAACCGCCCCGATCGACACAAAACCTACTCTCGAAGATTTCAAAAAGACCGTCGCGGATTATTTAGCTTGGGAGGTTTCTACCCTACTCAAGCATCAGGCCAGAGAGGATGATTCTTTGAGAAAACTCACCCCTCTTAACATGAAACTGGAACATGTTAAATGGAGCGAGTTTAAATTAGGAGATTTGTTTGATATACAAAAAACCACAAGTTTCGATTCAGACGAGCTAACCGATGGAGATGCGTATGATTATGTAACCCGTACTTCCAATAACCAAGGGATATTAAGAAAGACAGGGTTTGTTAACCAGTCAAATATAAATAAAGCCGGAGGATGGAGTTTAGGGCTGCTTCAAATGGATTTTTTTTATCGTGAAAGACCATGGTATGCCGGGCAATTTGTCAGACATATCGTTCCAAAAATTGAACTGACAAGGTCATCCATTCTCTTTTTTACTACTGTACTAAATAAACTGAAACCTAAATTGTTATCTGTTTTGGTGCGCCATGTTAATGAAGTCTTTATCAATAGCAAAGTAACACTTCCAATAACAGCCAATGGGAAAATTGATTTTGACTTTATTGACACTCTCGTGAAGGAATTGGAGACAGAACGAGTGGCGAAGCTGGAGGCATATTTAACTGTCGCAAATTTGAAGGATTTTGATAAGAAAAGAACAGCCGCAAAACAATCGGAGAATAAAAGAAGCTGCGTTGGCCACAAGTCGTAAGCTAAGGTTCGGCTGGGTCAACGCTAAAAATACGTTTTCTGCCTCACCGGGAGCGTTCATTATCTTGTTTTTTCTTTTCCGGAAACTGATCCATGAGAAGTCCTAATTTTTCATGCTCCTTTAAAAACCTCAGCCACGCAACGCCGTATTCTTTGCCTATGAAATTTTTAATTTTTTCCCATAAATGAGACTTTTTCAGCAACAGCAATTTAGAAAAAACTTCTTCAGTGTATATATCGTTGCAAATGAAATCTTTGTTCATGCCCTGGGCATAACCAAAATTGCCTTCTGAGACGAGATCGAGTAATGCTCTAATATGGTTTGCTACCTTGTGTGTACCCGGATGATCCGGCACGAGGCTATTGTCCTCAATGCCGTAATCTCCGAAAACAGAATCTTCCGACTCTCTAATCGTTAAGTTTTTCCACTGGATTCCCGGTTGGTGCCAGTCTCCGCAAGTCTCTAAACTGCACCTTAAATTCAATGCGTGAATGCCAGTGATGTATTTCATGATTTTTCTCGCTCGTCGATCTTGGATCGATAATAATGTTCCTTCAGAATGGTTTCAATAAATTTCATGTGATTGAGAACCTTTCTGTTTACGCCGTTGACTGAGCTCACGGCGGTTTCGATTACTTCGGAAGTGATTGAACCCCCTTTGTTCTGTGCGTTCAGCACTCTGGCAACTTGGTTCAGATTTGTTCCGACTTTGTTAATCGCCAAAGTGCTGTCAACTATCTGCTTTTTTGTCTTCTCATCAATCTGCGGTTTGCTCAGCAAAAACTCTCTGATGGCTGCTATGACAACGGTTTGAACGTTCTGGCCTCGCTGCAAAGAGACTCTCTTCAAAGCCTCTGCTTCGCTTTCAGTTGTGCAGATTTTGATCGGACGCGTCTTCTCCTCGATTTCATCCAAAACTGTCAGCTTCGGACTCCAATCCTCCTTAAGCGGTCCCTCTAAAACGAATTTGACATAGGCACTCAGTGACATTCCCTTTGAAAAGGCTAACTCCTTCAGTCGGAGTTTTTCCTTTTTGGACACCCAACAGGAAACAGATTCTTTTCGTTCTCTCATGCGTACTCTTCGGTTTTAAAAGGGCGGCTAATTGCCGCCCAAATCATTAAGCTTCAATGATTCTGTTGATTTGAACATCTTCCGCAGGAATTTCTTCTTCAACACCGTCGTCCCATTTCACGAAGACTCCAAAAGAAGATTTCCTCTTATATAAAAGTTCACATTCGCGCCCCTCAACCAAGCAAAGGATAAGGGGTTTTTTGAAAAGCAAGTTCGGTTCATTTGCTTCCAAAAAATCATCTGTGGCCTTTTCCACATCGTTTGAAAATTCTTCTGACCCGAAATTCTCAAGCGGTTCAGTCTCTGTGCTCTTTTCTTCATCGTTAAAAGCCTCCTCGTCAGAACCAACTTCAGAACTATCATCAGCGTTGTTATCATCCTGAGAATCCGCTTCAACCTTGCTCTCTGTCTCATAGTCATCTTCAAAATCAATGTCGGTATCGGACCCGGTTTCTGTTTTCGTGATCTCTTCGGTCTCCAGAGAAGACTCTTCTATGGCTCCTTGCTCTTCTTGCCTTTGCTCCTGTATTTCTTCGACAGGAGACTCTTCCTCAGCCGGCTTGCGGCTTGGATCAAAGTTATTGGCGTCCGATTTAGTGATAGTTTCCTTTGATTCAATGAACTGCTGAGTTTCCTCGGGATATGTCAGAAAATTCTTAAATAGGAGATACGCCGTCTGGATACTGTTAATTTTTTTAGAACGTACAGCTTCCCTGATACAGGGAGGCATTTCTACCCAAGCAGCCAACTTTGATATCTGTTCTTTTCTTATCCCTAAGTTTTTAGCGATATATGTTTGGGACTCGCCTAATTCGATTCTTCCGCACACAAATTCAGCTAATTCATTGACGTTCAGGTCCGCACGTTTAAGGTTTTCTACCTGCAAATAGCCAAGCTCTTTTTCGTCGGTATTGTTCTTAACGATTGCTTTGATCGTGTTTGAGCCGTTGAGCAAAACTGCTCTGAACCTCCGTTCCCCCGCTATGACGACGTATTGGTCAACGCTGATTTTTCTGAGCACGATCGGCTGAATCAAACCATGCTCTTTGATGCTTTCCGCAAGCTCTGACAGCTGCTCAGGATCAAACTCCTTTCTCGGCTGATTTGGGTCAGGAATGATTTTTTTGAGTTCAATTTCCTGAATCGTCAGTTCTGAGTTCACTACTCGGTGTGTGAAATTTGAACTGTTTCTTTTTAACGCTTCTAAATTCATTCATTTTCTCCGTTTATCTCAAACAATTTTTTAGTTTCCGGGTTCTGTCCAATTCGTATCGGCTTATGAATCGGAAGGCCTAGTTTGTGAACAAGTGAAATCCAAACTCTTGCCAGTTCCGCCGCTTCTTTTCTCGGTTTTCCGCCTTCGGAGAAAAAAACAGGTCGGTGAAACTGCTGTGCGGCTGTGAACTCGCTTCGATCAGAAATGAAACAGAAATCCTTCTCTTCTTTCGTTCTTGGGTCGAATTTCTTTAGGAGCAGATTCCCCGTGCTCTTCATAATTTGATCAAAATTTTCTTTCTGAATGCCCTGCATTTTGACCATGGAAAGCAGCAAACCGACAAGCTCCAGTTCAGTGTTGATCTCCTGAGAAATGATGGAGGCTCTTGTCATGGTTTTGTCAACACCACTGATACTTTCAGCTTTTGCCTGGAAGGGAATTAAATAATTAGTTGACACTGAAAGTGCCGCCAGCTGACGCACATCAGCGCTCGGCGGGCAGTCGATAATGCACAGATCAAAGTTGTCTGCAACGGTTTCAAGCGCGTTGTTAAGGTTCATCGCAACTCGTGCTTCTTCATTGAGACTTTCCAACTCCAGCAGAGTGTCATCGCCCGGTACCACTAGGAATTCAGAATCAGTTGAAATTGATTCACCGTCACGCAAAATTTGACCGCTAGAGGCGGGGTTTAGTGAGCATAGACCCGATTGAGACAGGATTTCTCCGGTGTTGTTCTGTTGATCCAGATCAACCACGAGAACTCGATTTCCAAGCTTGTATCGACAAAAGTAGCCAAACTGCGTTGTGACAAAGGTTTTGCCAACCCCGCCTTTTTCATTGATGACAGATAAGATTTTCATTTTTGCTCCTTGAACATTGAACTGCTATTTGATTTTTTTGAAAGCGACAATTTCATCCGCGTAAAAGGTCCAACCCATAGTTCTGTGCCAGGTGACGGCTCTTTGTCTGCCGTCGGAAAGCTGAACCTCAAACGTTTCTTCAGTTTCCGGTTGAAACTTTGGAAAAGCGTTCCACTCGTCAGAACTTGCTTCTGTTTGGTTTTCAAGCCATTGCGCACTTGCAGGCTGGGAAAACTCTCGAAACGCTTCAATCATGAACTCGGGAATTTGAATCCAATTTTTTTGACTCGTCAGTTTGCCGGTGATGAAGCGACCGTTTTTCAACTTAAGCAACCAGTAATCGCATTCCAGAGGTTTTCCGTCTATGAAAGGTTCAGTGTTTAGACGCGGAGGAATCACGTCCGGCCAATCGTTCCAAGCACCCGATTCATACGTTTTGGTCTCAATCAGATGCTCTCTGCCTGCAATAATTGCCAATTGTTTGTTAGTTACACTCTGTTCGGCAGAGACAGCAAAAACAATGTCGTTCGCGTTGCGGCTCTCATAAGCGGCTCTCAGAATGGAGTCTAGGTCTGCGTGATTCTTTAGGGCGCTTCGGATGATCTCTAAAAGTCGCGGATGAAATTTTGATTCGAGATCAACTTCAATCATTCGTTTTCTCCTGTAGAGGTTGTTTCAAGAGGCTCCCACGCAACCACATTGCGCGAGGCGTATTCAGAAAATCCTTTATGAGTTATGCAGTCAATCGTGAAGCAGACATCATCAAAAAACGTCAAACTCCAGTAACCTTTGGTTGTTTTGATCCCGGTGTCACTGTCCGATTTAACGGCGATTGAAACAAGCTCATAAGGCTGCGGCAAAGTACTGAGATCGTTTTCAGATACCCTTGCCCAATCGATTTTTACCCAATGGTTAGCGAGATTTAAACGAGACATATCGCCTCCTGAAATCGGATAGAATCGCAGAGCAGAATTCGCCGAGGATGTCTTTTTAAGAATGAAAGGCGGTACGGGTGTTCATTTTGGCCCCGTAAAACGGTAGCAGCCCAACTGCTGGTAACAGTCAAGCCGAAAGTAGAATTCTCCGCAATCTCTTTATTGGAATTGCTTCTTTTTGAAGCATAGGCCCCGCCAGAAATGAAAACTTCTAAATTTCTGGAGGGAAGAAAAACACGGGACTCAACCCGCACTTGCCGGTGCGGGAAGAGTCCCTGATTAATAAGGAGATTAGTCGTGCAAGCTAAGAAAATACGACTACTTCTGCTCCTTATCGTGTTGAGGGAATTATCCGTCAATGCTGACTTTGTTGTCAACTTTGAAGGCTCAATTTCCTTTGCGATCCTTGGAGCAGCGGCGCTTTTGCTTTTGATTAAGCAATAGCGTTGTGCAATGCCGGGACGGTTGTTTTGTTCCGGTATTTTTTTTAGATTTTTGGGGTTCACAGGGACTTCCTCCGCCAACTCGGCCAATTGAACACAACGATCTGAGACGATTCACAGACACGATCAAAGGATCGTTCTTCCAGATACTCCTCAATCGAATCAGTGCCCGTCAGGTTCAGGTTTGAGACAAAAATCGTCGGACGCATTGACTCGTATCGGTTGTTGATCACTTCAAAAAGCAAATCCCGATCCCTGGCAGAAGCACTTCGGTAGGCGCCGATTTCATCAATAACAAGAAGATCGACTGCTGTAAATCGTCGAATCATTTCTTCCTGGGTCGTTCCTGTTCCCGCCCAAGTTGATTTGATTTTGCACAACAGTTTGTCCACAGAGGTGAAAAATCCGGAATGCCCGGCTCGAATGACTTGAGAAAGAGTGGCACACGCCAAATGAGTTTTTCCTGTCCCGCATGTGCCGATCAACAGAAGTCCACGCCCATCTGCCAGAGAATTGGTGAAATTATCTGCAAAGTTTTGACAGGATTCGAGCGCGAGTTTCTGATTGTCCGAAGAGACTACGTAATTCTCAAAACTCCTCTCAGCAAAACGAAGTGGAATTTGACTCTCGCCGAAAATTTTCCGAATACGGCTTTCTTCTCGGCAAACAGGACATCCAGCCGATAAAAAGGTGCCCCCGCCGATCAGTCCGTCGTTGCGAAGCATGGATGCAAACCATCCATGCCTTTTACAGCATTTCGCTATGTAGCGGCTTTCATCAATTTTTTCTCTTGGGGTGAAGTTCTTCATGACAACCTCGATTCTCATTTTTTGTAATTCGGATCGATCTTCCAGGTTCCATCAGGCAGTTGGATCAAGCCCTTCGTGTAATCACGCTGAGGCCCTTGTTTGGGTGCGGCTCGAAGCGTTCCGTCCGGAAGTTTGACCACGCCGGCGTAATAATCGCGCTCGGCGAATTTCTTTGGTGCTGTGGGTTTGCTTCGGTTTCTCAGTGCGGCAGATTCTCTCTGGAGAGATTTCACAACAAACGCTATTGCCGAGCTGAGCGGTTTGTTTTCCTTGTCCTTGGCTGCCTGACAGCGAGAGAAAACAGCCTGAAAAGTTTCTAAATCAAAGTTTTTAAAATCCCGCCGAAGATCGTCAATTGCTTGCGAATTCTCGGCTTTTCGTCTCATCCAGCCTTTCAGATTTTTTTCGTCCAGACCGAAATACTTCAAAATCGATAGAAATTCATCTACCGAACATTCCCGATTTTCTTGCGCGAAAAGTTGTTCAACTTGTTTATCCGATACGGATTCCGATACCGATTTATTTTTTTTATTAATAAAATTATCCGAATCAGAATCGGACGCGCGTGCATATGTGTGCGCGCTCGCGTGAGGAGCAGGGACGGCGGTTTCATCGGCGATTTCGGTCAAATCCTCAGAATCCCCGTGATTAAAGACGTTGGGCGTTTCTTCTTCATCAATCGCAAACGCTTTGTTGGCAGTTTGTTGCGTGTTTGTAGCCGTTTTGTTAAACCTTTGTTGTTCGTTTGTTGGCAGTTTGTTGATATTTTGTTGCCCGTCTGTTGATATTTTATTGCCCGTTTGTTGACAGTCCGTTAATGATTTGTATTGTTCTTGTTGATCGTTTGCTAAATGCTTGTTGATAGTTTGTTGTCTATTTGTTGAAAGTTTGTTAAAGCTTTGTTGTTCACTTGTTGGCGATTTGTTGATGTTTTGTTGCTCGTCTGTTGATGTTTTGTTGAAAGGTTGTTGCTCAGCACGCATTTTTTTTGCCTCCGCGCTGGCTAATCCGGCTTTCCGTCGAGCAAGACGTTTTAAAACTTCCTGTTCGATCGCAGCTTCAAATTTTTCTTCAGCTTCTTGTTGAGCAAGGAGCACATTCTCTATTCGCTGATCAACATACAGGCCGTTTTCAAGAATGAAGAATTTGGAGAGAACTTTCTCTAAGGTTCTCTTTTGCTCATTTGTATACTGCGGATAAAGGCCCTCTATATCGTCAACGCTTAATGCTGAGCCCTTCAGAGAGTATCCAAGCCTTAGTTTGAAAAGGCAAATTAACTGAGCATCTGGTAGGCGCATGTAATCTTGCGTGAACTCCTCGGGTGTGATGCTGTACGCCTTCAAAGAGAAGGACAATCCAGACCTAAACATAATTAAATTCCAGTAGGCATAGTCATAGTATCTTTGCTATTAATAATAGTGGAATTTTGCTACTATTTCAATAAATTGTTATAATTAGTCAAAATAAGGAGTAGAAATATGAATCGAGTTTTAGTCCTATCTGTGTTTTTATTACTATCCAATGTGCAGGCCGCTTCGCTGCATACGATTGAAATATCAAATCTCAATTCATCAGAACTAATTAATCTCGCTAATTCACTAAAGGTGGAAAAAGATCAGTGTGCGGTTCAGGATTTAGAAGCTATCGCTGACAGGGCTAGATTTTTAAACGAAAAAAAATCTCTTACGTTAGATAATAGATTTTTAATTATGAATAAAGTTACAAAACAGCGTGTTGGATGTAGGAAGCAAAAACTTTTATTTAGACGTTAGGTTGGACGTGGCCAAGGTGGAGGTGTCTTTTTATAAAGGCTTACATTCCCAAAGCATCTTTACTTTTCCCAAAAAATCAATTTGCTCTTTATTGTCCACGACCTCTTCTAAGAGGTCGCTTTTAATAATAAGCCGCCCATCAATTAATTCAGAAATATTTCTGAATTTTGGTTTTCCATTTGTCTGTATAAGGTAGACTCCATCTCCGGCGAAAGAATTAATCGCCCTGTCAACAATGGCTATCGAGTTCCGAGGCATTGTCTTATACATTGCATTATCAGAAGTTAAATACCCGACGAGCTCAGCTTTTTCAGACTGCTTCATCGCATTTACTAAAAAGTTTGTCAATTGAATTTCTCCTTTTAATTTAGTATTCAATTGCGATTCAAACTCAGTAGTGACGATCTCGTACAAGGGTATCGACTCGGTATTATTCTCGTTTAATGGAGTTATGACTGGAGACTGGATATTCTCTAAATCGGGACGCAAAGGCTGTATTTCTTTGTGAAACTTGTCCATCCATCCAGACGGTAATCGTAAGCGAGCCTCTATATCTCTTGCTAAAGCTGTCCCCATCGTGCGGGATTTTCCAGTTGAAGGAACTATTGCTTTGTTTTTTATTTGACTTAGCGTTCCGTCTTTACGTTTTCTTCCAAGCGCGACATTAAGGTTTGCAATTGTTTTGTATTGCTCGATAAGAAACAAAAGATTTTGTAATCTGTTTTCCCTGATTTCTTCTTTCATGGCTTGCTCCAGCAGGAACTCTAATTATTAGCAGAAGAAAAAAATCAAAAGTCTATTTGCGATTCTTCACTATAGTAGCAACAGATTTTTTATAGTATAATTGCTACAATAACAGTATTAGTTATCAGCTTGAATTTAGCGAGTACTTATGAAGTTGCAAGAATACTTTTTAACAGAAGGCGCGAAAACACCATATGCGTTATCGAAGTACTTAAAAATTTTGCCTTCAAATGTTTACGGGTGGCTGCGGCACAATCGTAACATTCCGGTTGCTCATTGCGCCAAGATTGAAAGATTCACGGATGGAAAAGTTACCTGCGAAGAACTCAACCCTGGCTACGATTGGGATGCGCTGTGGAACGCACTCTCTAACCGTGAGGAGCGCAGAAAAAATGCCTAATGTATATACGCAGCTCAGAGCAGAACAGGTTGCAGATCGTCTGGGGATTTCTCTCTCCACGTTCAACCGTTTAATCAAAACTGAAACAAGCTTTCCCAAACCGATCAAGTATTCATCTCGCTGGGTGGCTTGGTTTGAGCTTGAGGTCAATGACTGGATTTTGCGTAAAGCAGCGGAACAAAGAGGAGTCGAGCCGGAAGTTCTGCTGAGTCATTTGCGTGAAATCGCTCCGCAGCCTGAACAACAACCGGAGCATTTTAATCAAGCAGGGGCTGCGTAAAAAAACAAAAACACAATCCCCCGATAAAAACAAAACTGATCTCAAGGAAAGATGATGCGAACAACTTATGAATTAACGGCAAGTGGAAAAGAATTTTCTTTTCCATTTGCGGCTGACGCTCGTCTTGTAACTAATAAGTATGATTTCATGCGAGTTTTACATAGTGTTGAAGGGTTATGCCCCAAAAATCCTTGTTGCACTCCTCTTCTTTGCCTTAACAGTTTATTCCTGTTTTTTTCTCCGGCCGCCTTTTATGCACAAGGTCCGAGAATGGACAGACAAAGAGTCCCTTCTATATTCTCTTCTGCTAATTCTTCTTTTTGGGATTGCTTTTATTCTTTTCAAAGTGTTGGAGTCCGGTTCGGAGCTCTTTTGTTCAATTTGAATTTTCGCGTCCCTTACTTCAGCTACAGCAAAGGCCGAAAACAAAGCACAAAACATAGACATTGCAGTACACAAGAAATCTGTAAGTTTGGGTTCTTTGTACCAACAAAAAATCAGTGCGAAAAGGCTGGCAGCCAACCAACACATAAATTTATCAGCAGAAGTAAATTTCACTTTTTCCTCCGGGTATTGGGTCGGGATTTTTTTAGGGATATTCAAATTCTACCCAGTACCGCGGAGACCTCAGCCAGACGTCCGATAGTCAAAAACAATCATGACGGATTTAACCTTCTTCAGAACAGTTGTTATCGTATTTTCTACTGTCGCAGTTTTTGTCTGCGCCTGGCAAAACGCGCTTCCTCAAATTACAAATCTTTTCTTGGGACGACCTCTTTCTTCAAACGACAAGCTTTATTTATTAGCCGTTTTGTTTGGGTCAATTATCGGTTTGACTCCAGCAGTCTTAGCAGTGGTGTACGCAGAGGAATTAGTTTCAGCGTTCTCAGATTTTTTCTCTTGAATCAATTGCCTGCTTATAGAAAGAGCAAGCCAAGCACAGCCGGCAGAAATAGCTGTTCCGAGAGCTGTAACGATATCGCAAAGATGTCCTACTTCGTCAGGGTAGCGTTGCTGAATGTACAAGAGAGAATAAGCCAAGGCTACTACGGCAACAACAACGTAAAGGATTTTGAGCGAACTTTTAATCGTGGTCTGAATCAGTTCGCAAATTATTTGAGATTTCATAGTTTTCTCCGCGTATTGGGTTGGGATTTTTTATTGGATTTTCAAATTCTACCCAGTACCGCGGAGACCTCAGCCAGGAGGATCGGATGATGCCTGAACTGTTTTTCTTCATCATTTTCGGCCTGTGCTGCCTGACTATTGCGCCTCTGTTTTTGTTCCAAAACGATGGAGACCCAGTGTCCTTCACTGCACCGGGACTAATGCTGATCGGCATTATGTTTGTCCTCATTGGCTGCTGCGGATTTGTAGGGCTGGAGAGTTACGGGAGCTGATGTGATGAAAACTTTCAATTATCCGATAGGAGACATGGTTATTCCCTATGTCAACTCTATTATTCCTGACATTTTGTTCTTCTTTGTTTTGTGTTTTTTACTACTTTCAATATTTGAAACTCTCCATTGTCTTTTTCTGTTGCAATCAAAAGATACGGAAAGGGTCAAAAAGGAACTTTTCAAGTTGCTGATTGTCACTACATTCCTGTTGCAAAGTGTTGGAGCCTTCTTTCTGTTCAAGGCAATTCTTTCGCCAGCACCCGCATCTGCTTATTTACTCGATGACGGCCTCAACCTTAATAAGTTCTTCTCTAAGAGAGGTATGCAAGCTAATCTGCAAACAATAATCCTCAGGGTAATCCAAAGGGGATAAAACATGAAAATGCAATTCTTGTGCTGGAAAGCTACCTTGATTGAAATGAATTTGAGTGTTTTGAACGAACGCGTTTTTTCTCCTATCGGAAAATTTCCAACCGGCAGGAAGCTGAATTTTGTACACAATGAAGGGGACGGAAACATTGGGAAAGCTTATGTTCAAATACTTTCCCGAAACCCCATCTTTTATCTTGGTACAGCTTGCTTCTATAGCTGGAAGTCTTTGATCCATACGTACGCGTTTTCGATTTGCATCAAAGGAGAAGAAACCATTAGCCATAGTAGCAACACAAGTTATCCCTGTGCAAACAGGGATAACGAAATCCGATATTCGAGCAGTCGGGTTATCTTTGATGTAGAACGCCCACATAACAATAAGCGCCACTGCAAAAGCGTAAGGAGCAACAACCACCCAAATGAAAATGCCACTGAACCTGTCTATTTGTTTTATCGATTGATAGCTAAGTTTCATAAGTTTTTCCTCCGAGGGTTGATTAGTAATTTAAGTGTGCAAACTAAATTCTATTCTTCCCCTCGGAGACCACTACCTATCGCGTTTTGAGGACTCAATAATGAAAACAATCCATCAAATCCCAAAACTTAAAACACTTTTGAGTGCAGCTGTTGTCAGTTCTGCGCTGTTTGCATACGGCTTCCATGCGTTGGCTGAAGACCTGACGGATTACTCGTCGATTCCGGGAATGCCAAAAATTGATCTTTTGAGCGGGGATGATCGCTGGGGCTGTGAAGTGCTTTTATGCCTGGCTAATCCGAACGGTCCTCGTGCGGTTTCGGAATGCAGACCTCCGATTGACAAGCTTTTTGACTGCCTCTCCTGGAGACATCCCTGCAAATTTCCGTCCTGCCCTATGGCTGGAGACGGCAATTACGCAAAGCAGCTGAATGACGGATTTGACCCCTGCTCGATCAGCGGAATGGAAGATGCGCCTCGCGGATTCGTCGTTCAGGGAAATTTGAATGATCCAGAACAGTTCTCAACCGGCAGAAAAAATCAAAAGTATTTGAGAGGTAAATCCACCTTCAATTACGGCGGTGAACATTATTTTGAATCTGATAACAGCGGCTATTGGGGCGGCACTAAAGCCTGCGTCAAAGGTTTTCAGGGGACCGCACTTGAGGCTTATAGCTGCCAGCAGGAATCAGGAGACAGCAGCTACTGGACAACGTGCTACAGGACAGTGCGTGTTTATGACGAAGTCGTCTGGCAAAAATTCCAATCAAGAAGGGCTATTGATGTCGTGATCAACGGACAGACTTGGACACGCGTTCACTGGTGAGGGAAACAACATGAGAATCAACGATAGGATTATTGACAATGCACAAATTTCAATCGTTTCAGACAAAAAGGTTCAAGCCGCAAACGGACTGAAACGCGTAACACTTTTTGAAGCAAAGGTTGCACGAGGGAAAAAGTTTTTGACAAAACAATCCCACAACCTTTCTGAGCTGCTTGAATGGATTTCAGATTGCAAATCCTTGAGCAATGCAAAACCTCTGCCCAAAACGTCAGCCCTTCCGGGGGGTTGGGCTGAAGAGAGGGTTAACTCTTTTTCTACCTCGAGATCAACAACTTGACCCGCGGGCAGAGGTTCTTTTTTTCAAAACAGTTTTCAACCAAGAATTTACAAGGAAGAAAAAATGACAGACAAAAAACACATTCAGAGATTAAAGCTGGTGCTGAAATGCGGCGGTGAGTTCGCAATTGATTTCAACGCTGAAGAAAACGGAAAAATCAATCCGCAGATCGAAAAGTTTGTCCAGCTTTTTTCGGACTTCGATCCTGAAGAGGACCACTCTATTGTGTTCGGCGGAGAACGCATGATCGGAGTACGCATAAGCGAAATCGCCGCATACGAGGTTCTGAGCCTGACTTTCACTCCGAAGAAAGAGAAAGAGTAAAGCGCCGATTTTGTCCGAAGCGGTAGCTGACGAATTTTAAGTGAGCGCTTCCTTGGCCGGCGGCTCTCAGCCGCTTCGGACATCCTCTATGTTAACTAATTATTCGTCAGCGAAGGCCCCGCAAGAAAGAAGCGGTGATGGTTGATTCTTTCTGAACGTTCATTTCGTCAGCGACAAAGCCGGCCAAGTTTTTGATCAAAAAACGAATATGAACAAAATCTTCAAATCCGTATGGAACAATAGCAGAGGCTGCTTTGTGGCAGTTTCTGAGGCAGTATCTTCGCATTCATCTAATAATGGACAATGCGTGATTCCCGGGCTCGTTCTGTCTCTTGTTCTGTCATCTGCAAATGCCATGCAGGTACAAGTGGGAACAATAGGTCAGACATTAACTGGAGGAACAATCTCTCAGAACGAAGACTTCACGTTCTCAGGTTCTAATGCATCAACCGAAACAGTTGGATTGTTAATTGCCACAGGGGCAGATGTCACAAACAATGCCAGCTTAAATTTTCGCAGAGCCGCCTCTTGGAACGGACTGGAGCAACCAATAACTGATATCGGGTTTAAAAACGATGGAACGTTTACCAACAATGGGGAATTGAACTTCAACGGCGGCAATGGAGATTATGGTTCCTTCAGCCATGCCGGAGATGGCTTCCAAATGGTCAACAATGGGCACCTCATTAACAGAGGCACTATCTCCATTAGAGACTGGTTTTCTTATTCCAATGGCAATGCCATAGGTTTTCAAAATAACGGAGTTTTTGATAATTACGGAACATTCACAATTCCAAGATATGAAAATGACTACAACGGTACAGGCAAAACCATGTACGGTTTCTGGAATACCGGTACCTTTAATCATTATTCAGGAACTTTTTATATTAAAAATGACGGCGGAAAAAAGACCGCTTCCAATCAATTTTTCTACAACACTGGAACAATGAACCTTTGGGGTCCCATGAACTTTGAAGGGAATTTCAGTCATGGAAAGTTAACCAACAAAGGAGGCACAATTAACTCTATTGCTGCTAATTTTGTCAGCATTGCAGCCGGAGCACCGATTCCTTTAGATGTTATTGATCCCAATAATGCCGTCACAACTATTACCGCAAACAGCTATAGAGGTGAATCAACGTTAGGCGAGACTCCCGAATGGTACCCACATATGGTTTTTGACGGAGGTACGTTAAATATTATTGATTATGCGCCAAGCTCCCCTGTAGCTGCCAAACTAAGAGAAAAATTCAATGGACAAAACGGAGCACAACTAATTTTTTCCGGCAGCAGGACCAGTATGGCTGCGGACGAATGGAACCTGGCAACAATCAGAGCCATTCAAGCCGAAGGGTTTAATGATTATATTTTTTATCGAAACGATTTAAATGCTCAGAATGCAGGGGTCAATGTAGGTAATTCTTCAAGTATTGCAAACAACATCGGATTTAGGACAATTAACGGTACTTCATCGATTTCCGTAACTAACGGAAGACGATTAACCGTCACCGGGATCGGCTCAGGATATGCAGTTGACAGAGATGTATCAATCAGCAACGGTACATTGCGATTGGGACACTCTTCTGTCGGAACTAACGGAGGCTCAATTCATAACATTGCCTTTTCCGGAGGCGCCTTGGAGATCGCACGGGGAGCTTGGTTAGGCAGCACTGTTCAAGGAAACGGTAATCTCAGTGTTGCTCAAAATTCGAGCCTAGGGCTGGCGGAGATTAAGAACATCGACTGTATTACAAACTCAGGAACGCTGAGCGTAAGTCGTGATGTTGCTGTTAGCGGAACAATTAATAATACAGGCTATCTAACAGTTTCCAATCTATTGAAGTTCGGGACAAACGCTAAATTAATTAACAACGGCGGCACTCTCCAGACTAACAATGTTTTTAACATTTTCGATTCCGTTGGAAGCAGGGGGCGCAAGAACTGAAGTACGTCACCTTGAACGCTTCCGCACCGCAGACGATCAGGACAAGCCTGAACGAATTCTTCAAGCAGTATCTCCCCGGAACTGTTGCTCAAACGTTGGTTAATCATGCCTCTTTTGCCGGTGGAAAAGTCATCGTAACCGGCGTGAATCTAACGCAGACTCAGGCCGACGATCTGACAAAGGCATTTAAAGCACAGTTTAGCGCAACGACCCTTGAGTTCCAAGGCAACATCAGCGGACTTTCATCAAATGATATTTTGACCGTCGCCAAAGCCAATGAACTTTATAACAATGTTGGAGAGCTTCAGAACGTTACAATCCTTAGCCACACGTTGGAGGGTGAAGGGAGCTCAGTTGAGATCGGTGAGAACGGTGTCAAACATTCCGCTGGTTTCAAGGGTGTCAACGATGCAGCCTCTATTACGGTCAAAGACGGTAAAACTCTTGAGTTAGTCGGAGAGAAAGGAGAAAGCTCAAACTTCGTGATGACAGCTGTCAATACAGTTGTTGATGGATTGTCAAAGCTGGTGTTGGGCTCCAAAGGTTTAAGTGAGACGTACTCAGGAAAAGTCGCTGAGGTTCAGCTAACTCAGACCAATGCATCACTGTTGGCAGCCGCCGGGATGTATGAAGTTCAAAGCGTTTCCGGCTCCGGTTCAGTGGAGGTTGATCAGGGGGCAAAACTTGCTGTAAAAGCGGCAGATCATTCCGGTTCTCTCAATGTTAAGGGCTCCCTCGAAGTCAAGGGAGACGCAAATTTTGGTGAAACAGAACTGTCAGCAGGTTCCTCGCTGAACAACTCAGCAAATCTTCATCTGGCATCTATTACTCAATCTCAGGGTTCGATCTATAACCAAACAGGCGGCTCGATTCAATCAGACTCAGGCTGGTTTGAAAACTCGACGCTGAACATTAGCGGCGGATATGTGGACGGGTCACTGATTAAAGACTCTAACGGCAATGCAGCCGGCCTTGGAAATAACACAATTAATATTTCCGGAGCAGGCAAAAACCCGATCATTGTCACAACCGATCCGGCTGAGAGCAAGAAAAATTGGAAGGATTCATTAACGGTTGTCTATGCGCCAGAGTTGACCAGTGAAACGAAAGTCAATATTTATGCTGGCGGAGTTCTACAGGCTGACAAATTGAGCTTTGACGGTACAACTGAGAATTCCGTTGTTTTAGCCGGCGGCGCATTAGAGACAAAGCTGGACCAAGTCTTTAATGACGTCAAACGTGATCTTCTCACCATTGACGGTACAGATTCAAGCGGACAGATTGGAGTTCCGACACACGTTTTAGGAGCTACGAGTGTTGGTTCGCTGAAGGATGACGTAAAAACAGCAATTCAAGGCTCAAGCGGGCTAGTCGTTTTCAACGACCAATATCTGAAAATGTCCGGTGTTGTCCAGGCAATGCAGAACTTTGCAGCTGAAGCTGAGAATCCCGGGACAATCAATCCCGACAATCCTAGTTCTCCGGGAGATACCTCTGATGGACTCTATCTCGCATTTACCGGACAGGTCGATGGGAAATTGACAGTTGATCTAGCAAATCAGTTTGACACAGAGCAAACCGGCGGAGGAGCTCTGACCGGTGTCGTTCTAAGTCATACAAAACTGTACAACGAGTCAACTAACGACCCGGATGGAAACAATCGAAACCTAGTAATCGGCTTTAATGAACATAATCACGAGAATGCAAACGTGATTGATGTCAATAACGGTATTGGATTTTTGAGTGTCGAAGGAGCAGATCAAGTCCATATTGAAAGTGGTAAAGAATTCGCTCTAGTTGGTCATCACGATGATGACGACATCAGAACTGATGAGGACCGAAACAACGTACACAGCGTTCCTGACAGCGTTTTGTTTAACGAAAATACAGCGCTAATCAAGAACGACAACAATGACGGAGGACATGTTGAGGTCTCTGGCAAATTCACCTATGGCAGCTTTGCAGCCCACACTCCAACTCTTGGATGGATTGGTTCTTTGCAAATCCATGAGTCCGGAGAAGTTGAAGCCAAAAACGGCGAGTATGCCGTATGGGATATTGAAAACAACGGGAAAATCCATATCAATAAAGGATCGATCCTTCACTCTCATAATTACACAGGAAACGGGGATTGGCTCAATGAGGGCCAAATCTGGCTTGGCAATTCTCACTCCGGTCAAGTTTCCGATAAAGACCATATACCGTTTGAGATCAAGGGTAAATTTGAAAATGCAGAAGGAGCAATTTTCAGTTCCGCCAATAAGACCAACCTTATTGTCAGCAATGAACTCTTGAATAAAGGCACCGGGCTTTATTCAGTCCTGACAGTTGCTAAAGACGGTTCTTCACACAATAAAGGTGAAGAAAGCGGTAAAGCAATTGATGTTCAAGAAGGAGGTAAACATGTCAATGAAGGCAGCTCTTTCTTTAAGAAAGTCTCTGTTGCCGGTTTGATCCAGAACTTCAAAGACTTCGTTATTGGAAGCGACTCATCAACTTCCACATTAGCTGATCCGGACACGGATGCGGATGCCGATCAGAAAGCTTTTGAAGTAGCTGTCGGAGGTCGATTAGAAAATAAGGGGAATTTAGCAGCGTCTGGCATTCAAACGTCTCAAATCGCCGGTGAATTAGACAATACCGGAGTAGCCAATTACAACGACATGGTTATTGCTGCCACCGGCTCTTCTACCACCTCCAATTATGAAAAAGGAGAATGGCTGACAGTCAACGGAACGCACAGCAATAGCAAGGTTTCAATTTGGAACCGCATTGATGTTGCAAAGACCGGTAAACAAGAAAACTCCGGTTCTTTGGACGTCGGCTCAAGCTTTAATGTAGCCGGAGAATTCGTCAATACGACAACAGGAGTTCTTGATGCTTCAAAAGTTGAGAACACTGAAGTTAGCGGTACTCTGACTAATGCCGGCCATGCTCAGTACAAGGACATGACAATTGCTGCCGGCGGAGACTCAATCAACAGCGGCTATGAAAAGGGTCAGTGGCTGAAGATTGAAGACGGCGGCTCGCACTCTAACTCAGGCGTTTCCATCTGGAACGGCTTGGATGTAGCGGGCGACATGACCAATGAAAAAGACGGAAATCTTGACGCCACACAAGTTGAAAATACTCTCGTTACAGGCAACCTGACAAACGACGGCACCGCTAATTATGACGACATGACGATTAAGGACGGCGGCGTATCGGATAACAGAGGTTATGAAAAGGGTGATATCAAGACCGTCGGTCCGGATGGAACTCATAAGAATTCCGGAACCTCTATCTGGAACGAAATCAAGATTGACGGGGGGATTTTTGAAAACACCGGCAAGACAGATACCGACAAATTGACGATAGATGACGGAAAAGTCGAACTCGGAGGAGGAGAACTTAATGCTAAAGATATCGACTTAAACGGCGGTGATCTAGTAATTGGCAACGATAAGCCTCTCTCAGAGGAAAACAAAGCTCAGGTAGAGTTCGTGCTGGAGAGCAAACCTATTGATACCAATATCTATGTTAAAAACAACGGTGACCTCGGTTTAGGTGAAGATGCGCTGGATTTTGCCGATGTTAATCAGGCACTGGGCATTCCGGATGTTCCCAGTCGTCTCGTGGTAACGGAACCGGTCGTGACGGGTCCCGGCGGTGGTATTGCCGTTGGACCTGAAGTCTGGACAAATGAAAATGAGCATGTGCAGATTGGCAATGGCGACTTGTATTTTGCTGACGGCAGCTACACTGTTGTTAAGGCTCCGGTAGCAGCTGATACATCGATCTTTACGACCACTAGCGACATAGCCAAAGTTACAGTGGAGCCCGGAGCTACTCTAGTTCTCGGAGGACTGGAAGAACCGGGAGATTACTCGATTGTCAGCGGATTTATTACAACCGGTAATGAGGATGATACCGGCTGGATTGGCGGATGGATAGCCAAAGACAATCTGTATGCGTTAGCTCAGCAAGGAACAGGTCTGGAATGGATTCTGACTCTGCACAACGATCCGAAGAATATTTGGGTCAATGCTCAGCTCGCGGATGTCAGAACGCTTTACCCGGATATTGTCATTCCAAATAACGTTAATAAAGCCCTCAACGGTCCCTGCAACGGCGGAGTCGATGAGCAGTTGATCTGCAAAATCCTCAAGGATCAGACAGCCGGGCGCGACCTGAAAACCAAGCTGTTGAATTCAATTGTGGTGATCGGTCAAGCATCCGGTGCTTTGTCTATCACTAATGACTTGGCAGACAATGCAACTGATTCGATTGAAAAACATCTGTCCTTCCGAGACTACGGCTACGCCAACGGTTATCTGAAAGATTACTCAGGGCTGCACCTTTGGGCTGATATTTTGGGCACTCATCTGAAGACTAAATCTCTGGACGGAGCCGGTAACATGACCGGAGGCTATAAGGCTTCTGCCGGAGGACTGGTTCTTGGGGCAGATCATCAGTTTGAGGCTATGCCTTCTGTCAGAACAGGGCTCGCGGCTTCCTTCCAGAAAGGTAAAGCTGATTCCCTCGGTGATTACATCGACACGAAGAACAAATTCAGTCAATGGATGCTCCACGGCTATGTAGCCAAGGACTTTGGTAATGAGCTGAACTGGATTAGTTCAATCAACGTTGGACAAAACATCAGTAAAGCGTCTCAAGGACTGCCCTCTTGGTCAGGCTTCAGTAAAGCAGAAGCTCGAATTAAGAATACGGTGGCTAATGTCGCGACAAAGCTGGAAAAGAATATCCAAGTTACTGACAACTTCCAAGTTGTTCCTCATGTCGGAGTCCGCTGGCTGCGTACGCATACTCAAGGCTATACAACCTCGCTTAACGGTCAAAAGGCTTTTTCCTATGGTCAGACTTCAACCAACTTACTGCAATTGCCGGTTGGGGTCGGACTGCAAGGAGAGGTCAGTTTCGGGCGGTGGACCGTACGCCCACAAGCTGATCTGACTCTGACCTACAGCATTGGAAATTTGAAGAACTCAACAAAAGTATCCGGTGTTTCTATCGGAGAAATGGACTCTATGAGCAACGAGTTTGCAGGCAGGTTCTCGTCCAAGCTTCAAGCAGGTCTGCAAGTTGAAAGAGGCAATGTAACCGGCGGACTTCAATTGGGTTTGACGAAAGGTTCAGCAGGGAAGCTAGATACCGGATTCAAGCTCGAAGGCCGTTATCGCTTCTAACCATTAAAACGAAGAACGGACTCCGCAAGGAGTCCGCTCAACACCGATCAATCCAAAGAAGAGAAAAGTATGAACGAATTACCTTTTCACTTTATTGAAAAGCTCACTGTGAGAGCCAAGTCTAGACAAAACAATCGCTCCCGCTTCAATTCGGTAAACCAAAAGAAAATCAGAAGCGAGGTGCAGTTCCCTGTGAGGAACCCAGTGCCCTACAAGAGGATGATCCTTCCATTTAGGGTCAAGGCAGCCATTTTGAATCTGGTTAATAACTTCTTCCAAATGTCCAATGCTTCTGCCAGATTTCCTTGCTTTCTTCAAATCCTTTTTAAAGGATGGAGAAATTTTGACTTTCATTCTTTAGAGCTTTCTTTGTCAACTTCTTCAATTAAAGCAGAAAAAGAGTCGTATTCGAGTAAGTCTTCGTCTTTGGTATTCATCGCTCGAACAGTCTCCTTATTGGGTACATACGTACTAAAGGGTAGATCTCGTTCGGCAACCAATTTTGTCAAAGTCATCCGCACTAAATCGGATATAGACAGGCCCATAGCAGAAAGAATTTCGCTCGCTTCTGATTTCAATTCTTTGTCGAGTCGGACTCGAATGAAAGAATCAGCTGTTGTCATATCAACCTCCTGTTTTAATTCGCGCCTACATTGTAGCACTTTGAGAGACGCGACTATGGCGGGGTATTGATATGCCAGCAATCCATTGCCCAAAACAAACACATGCTGACCGTTGGCAAAAAATGGCTCCGGATGCAGTTGTTCGCCGCTGTATTGCTGAAGCGCTTTTTGCCCGAGGTGCAACGCTGAACGAAACCGTTGAGACATTGAATCTCAATCGCCACACTGCCGAAGGCTGGCGCTACGTCTATCTCTGCGGTTTAAACGGCAGCGTTTGCAGATTGTTTGATCGAGCCAGCCAGAGGGAGTTCATTGTGCCTCTGCTCAAAGACGGTTTTGGCTACAAGGCCATTTCAAGAACTTTTGGTCTTGACTTGTGGTTTGTCAGAGACACGGCAAGATCGTTCAGGCGAGGTCTTCTCGATTATGAAGGAGGTCTGCATGAATGAGAAATCAAGCAGGCTGAACGTCCAGCTGAACCCCAAGAGCCTTCAGAATCAGGCTCATTGTTGTAAAGCCGGGATTGCCTTCAGGACTCAGTGCTTTATAAAGTCCATCTCTAGACAGTCCGCTTTTACGGGCAACTTCTGTCATGCCTTGAGCTTTGGCGATGTCGAGAACGGCGGAACGGATCAAAGAACCGTCTCCCGGGTCTTCATCAAAACAGGCTCGAAGATACAGGATGTAGTCTCTTTCGTCCGTCAGATAGTCTGTAGGATCATAGGCCTTGCCAAGTTCTGTCTTTCTCATTTAATCAATTGCGAAAGTAAAAGCCTATTCTTGTACGAATCGGTCGATAGCAGAACGAATCACATCATTAATCTTGATGCCGTGCTTACGTGCATAGGCAGCAAGAGCTTGATGCCGTTCAGAGCCCAGGCGAATATTGAGGTTCCCGGAAAAAGGTTTTTCCGGACTGATATTTTCGTTTTTACAGTAGGCCAAGTAATCGTCCACAGTTTGATGAAATGCCTTTTGGAGTTCAATCAATGTCTGAGCTTCGTAAACCAAACAGCAACGAACCCCGAGAACTCTTCCCGTCAGAAGATTATCCGAAAAATCGCAGTCAACCGACCCTTCGTACCCCTTGTATCTAAGCATATTTACTGTCATAAATACCCCATTGTTCTCAATGATTCAACAATATTACGTATGGTTCCTCTTCCCAAAACATTTCTGGGATGGGGGAGAGCACAAAAAATCACGTCGCTTTTAGAACTGCGTGAAACAAAACGCCCGTGTGAACCACCACGATCGCCTATCCAATCAAAACCAAGTGAACTAAGCACAGAGCAAAGCTCATTGAAGGTTATATCCGATGCGGTAGGAAATTTGGTTAGACGGATTAGCAATTTGTCGTTTTTAGTCAAAATATTTCCTCCACTCGTTACTAATTTTAGTAACAAACCAATATTAAAGCAATTTATCTTCGTTCTGTGTGTTGCTGCACCACTGCACCTCGCTCAGGCTGATGAGTTTGCCGATCTTGCTCAGCGCTGCGCTCCGAGTGTTGCCGTTGATACTCTGAGAGCAATTGTGAAGACTGAATCGAACTTCAATCCGTATGCGATCGGCGTTGTCGGCGGCAGCATTCCTCAGCCAAAGTCATTTCACGAGGCAATGGCCGCAATTGCTCGCCTGGAGCTCGCGGGCGCCAACTACTCGGTCGGACTCGGACAAATCAATAAAAGTAATTTTGCAGCCTTTGGAATTGATGCAGCCAAGGCGTTGGACGCCTGCACAAACCTGAGCGTTGCGGCTCAGATTTTGGGCGACTGCTATGCCAGAGCTCAAAAAAACGGCACCACACAATCTAAAAACCTGCATGACGCACTGTCTTGTTATTACAGCGGAAATTTCAAGCAGGGCTACAGCCACGGCTACGTGAACTCTGTTCGCAAAAACGCAGGTTTGAAAAAAATTCCTTCTCTTTCTTCAACAGAAGAAGAGAAGCCTTCAACTCAATCAACTCTGATTGTTTCAACCCGAGACTCTCAAAGAGGCCTCATTTTTTAACTCTAGCAAGGAGAAAACATGCTTAAAACTTTAAAAATTCTTTCCCCCGTTTTGTTCGTTTCGCTCATGATTTGTGAGCCTGCACTGGCAGCCGCTGGGACACAGAGCGTAAACACATTGTTCAACACGATTCTCTCAACCCTTCAGGGCGTATCTCTTGCTGTTGTGACGGTCGCCATTGTGTGGGCAGGCTACAAGGTTTTGTTTATGGGTGTTGCGCTTCAGCAGGTTGCCGGACCGTTCATGGGGGCCGTTGTGATTGCTGCTGCTCCGTGGCTTGCAGAACTGCTGGTGGGTTAAATGCAAATGTCGAGTCCTTTGTTCAAAGGGGCGACGAGGCCCGCGTGCATCGCGGGCGTCCCAATCAAACCTTTTGTTCTGAATCTGGGGATTTGGATTCTGCTTGCAGTATACGTCTGGATTCCACTCATGCTGGTGTGTCCAATCACGCATTTCGTCCTCAGCAAATTTGCTGAAAAGGACGATCAGATTTTCAACCAATGGTTTTCGTACTTTCGGCTGAATCTTCTGGGACATAAGAACCGCCTCTTTTGGAACGGAATCAGCTCATTCAGCCCTCGTCAGCAAAAAGAACTTTTTGTATTTGAAAAAAGAGAAAAGAATGTTTGAAGAAAAACGGAAATTGGCCAACGGGGAGAGGTCGCTTTCGCACTACATCCCGTTTAGTGCGGTCATTGACCGCGGTGTCGTAATCTGCAAAAACGGCGATCTGGTAGGAACCGTCCGAATCTCCGGCCGCGTTTTCGAGGCTGTCAGCAACGAGGTTCTCCAGAGAGACGCTGAAAGGCAAAACAACTTTTTGAAGGTGATGGCGGCTTCGTCCAGCACGGACGAAATGAGCATCAAAGTTCATCGTATTCGCAGAATCATTCATGACGAACTTTCAGCTCCGTCGGACCCGAAAACCGAATTTGTCAATGATTTCATCCGGTCCTACAACTCGGGATTGTCAACGGATTCGCTAATGGCAACAGAGCTGTACGTGTCGCTTATCAGCCACAAAGCTACAAGCGTCAGACTCGACAAGGCAAATGTTGACGAAGTCAAGGAAGAAATCCTAGAGCGTCTTTCGATATTCAAAAAGGTCTTTTCGAACCTGGTTGATTCGCTTGCGGATTATGAACCGGAGATTCTGCGTGAATACAAAAAGAACAACGAAACCTTCAGTCACCAATTAAGTTTCTATAACTTTTTGCTTACGGGTTTTTGGCAGCCTGTCCGAGTGCCGTGCATGCCGTTATCTGAAGTGCTGGGCAATGTCCAAATTTTTTGCGGAGCGGATACGCTTCAGTTTCAGAGCGCACTCTCCACTCAATTTGCTCAGTCAATTGAGCTGAAGGACTTCCCTACAGCCACCTATTCGCGGCTGTTGGATGTGATGCTATACAACAGTGTTCAGCAGGATGCCCCCTATTGTTTCATTGAAACTCAATCTTTTACCTGCATGAGCAAACTGAAGGGGCTGAAGGTCCTCAAACAGCAGCAGAATCAGCTGAAATCTGCCAATGACGACGGTGTTTCCCAAATTCAGCTGCTGTCGTTTGCGCGCGATATGGTTGCAAACGGCGAACTCGTCATGGGTGACTACTCATATTCATTGTTGGTTTTCGGCGAAAACGAGAAAGCCGCGACCAAAAACGCCAACGACTCAATCAAGAAATTGCAGGATGCAGGATTTTTGCCGATTAAATCAACTCTTGCGTTGTTTGCGTGTTTCCTGCATCAGCTTCCCGGCAGCAAGGAACGAGCGAGAATCGCAAAAATCACGAGCATGAATTTTGCGCATCTTGCCTCATTTCACAATTTCCCCTGTGGAAAACGAAACCGAAATCCTTGGGGTGAGGCGGTTGCACTAATGCGCATGCCCTCAAACCAACCCTACTATTTCAATTTTCATTACACCGATCCGAATGTTGACTCAACCGGAGATGTGCCGCTCGGCAACACAGCAATTCTTGGTGCGTCAGGTGCCGGGAAAACGGTTCTTTTGAATTTTTTGCTTTTTTCCGCTCAAAAATTCAGAACCGAAGAAAACGATCTGTCAATCATCCTGTTTGACAAAGATAAGGGCGCTGAACTCGCAATTCGAGCAATGGGCGGCGGCTACCTGTCCATCGAAAACGGCAAGCCCTCCGGGATCAATCCGTTCCAGATGGAACCTACGCCGGAAAACATCCAGTTTCTGATCGGATGGACAAAACGGCTCATTGCCAGAGACGGCCTGCCGATTGAACCGCTTGACGAAAAACGCCTTGCGGACGCCGTTCAAACAGTCATGAGTATGCCGAAGCAATACCGCCGATTAGCAGTTTTGCCGCAATCTCTGCAACAGGGAGATCGGGCTGAGGACGCAAAAAAATCTCTGAAGATTCGCTTAAACAAATGGATCACAACAGGAGCCCTGGCATGGTGCTTTGACAACGAGGAGAACACGCTCGATCTGAACGAATTTAAAAATTTCGGAATCGACGGAACGGATTTTCTTGAAAATGAAGAATGCCGCGGGGCATTCACCGAAATCGTCCTCTATCTGATCGAATCGCAGGTGATGAAAGACAAGCGGCGAACGATCATTGTCATGGATGAGTTTTGGAAGTATCTGGCAGACCCTGCCACCGCCAAGTACGCCTTTGACAAACTGAAAACGATTCGTAAGCAAAACGGGATATTCGTTTTCGCCTCTCAAAGCCCCGAGGACATTCTCAAAAATGAGAGAGGAAGTGCCTTCATCGACAACACGGCAACAAAAATTTATCTGCCGAACCCGGACGCGAACGAACGGGATTATGTCGAGGGATTCAAAACGACGAAGGACGAGTTCAATTTGATCAAAAGCCTTGATCGACAGAGCCGAATGATGCTGGTTAAGCAGGGCTCCGTTTCTGTTCTGCTGAGGCACGACTTGGGGAACTTCCGAAAGGCACTGAAGATTTTAAGCGGCTCAGCAGGAACGACAGCCTTTGGGGAAAAGCTGTTTGAGCTGGTCGGAACTGAACCGAACACGTGGATTCCGTATTTTTTCGGTGAGAAAACGCTACCTGCGCAGCCGAAGGAAGAAGTATGAGTAAAGAAAACCAATCAAAAAAGATCGGAATGAGTTCCGGTACGCACCGCAATGATTTCTTTGTCAGTCTTTTTATAGATCAAAAGCCAGTCAGGTTCCATGTGCAGTTCCCGATAACCTCTCCAATTGCCCTTAAGCGGATGATCACGCAATTGATAAGACAGAGCCTCTTCACAGATAAGGGACTGAAGGACGCGCTCCAATTTTCCAATGTCCTTCCCGCGTTTCTCCATCAAATCCAAATCCTTATCAAAAAGCCTGGTCGTTCCAAAGCGGAGCATTACTTGCCTCGATTTTTAAAGTATGAAGACACACTCTCGTGGTATGTCACGTCCCCATTTTCAGTAGCTTGCATTGCCCGAATCGTTTCTTGGTTTGGAACGTCGATTGAAAAAGGCATTTTCTTTTCATTGACTAATTTGAGAAGAGAAATGCGAAAAAAATCAGAGAAATTTAAACCCATGGAGCTTAAAAGTTCTGAGGCTTCCTTCTTGAGTTCTTTATTAACTCGAATTCGGATTGAGTCATTACTAGCAGTCGTGGGCATTTTTGACCTCCGTTATAACAATGTTGCCACGCATTATAAAGGAAGATAAATGAAATACAAGAAATTATTACTCGCAGCGGTTCTTTCTGCCGGATTGACTTCCGGGGCATTTGCCAGCGGCATTCCAACGGTTGACGCCGCAGCTATTGCACAAATGGTCCAGCAATTGACTCAGCTGCAACAAATGTATTCGCAACTACAGGCGCAGTACAACACTGCCGTCAGTCAGCTGAATGCCATCACGGGCAATCGCGGACTCGGAATGATCCATTACGACTCAAAACTGAGGAATTTGATTCCGCTGGACGCTCAGCTTCGCTTGAACGCGATTGTGCGCGGAACCGGTTCTTTGAGTTCTCTCGGCAAAGAAGTTTTTGACAGGCTGAACCTTGGTCAGGCTTGCGAGAACTACACGGGGGAAGTCAAAGAAAACTGCCTTAAGAGTCAAAGTTTCGTCGCTGAACAGCAGGCAATTCTTGAAGAAACTCAAAAAACTGTGACTCAGAGGCTGGAAAAAGTCGAACTTTTGATGCAGCAGATCAACAGCGCAACAGACGCCAAAGCGATTGCCGATCTTTCCGCCCGCATTCAGGCTGAGCAGGTTGCTCTTTCGTCCTCGAAACTTGCCGCTGAGTTCCAACAGGCTCAAATGAATCAACAAGCTGAGATCGTCAAGGAACAGGCTCGGCAAGAGGCGATGAAGCAAATCTTTCCTGAGCTGACTCAGGAAGATGTGAAAAACGCCCTGAAACCGATAAAGGTGCGATAAGGAGCAAATATGAGCGGGGTTTTCGCGACTTTTGGTGAAGGCATCCGAAGCAGTCTGACTAATTTTGCAGAGGCTGCCTCCGGGCAAATCGCCTCAGAAATTGCGATTGTCGTCTACACCGGCGTTCTTCTCTATTTCATGATCCGTGCTTATCTGCTGATGACGGGGCGAATTGAGGGTGCAATTCCTGATTTGGTAACTCAATGCGCAAAGATCGTGCTGATCGCGTTTTTTGCCTTGAATGCAGGGAATTTCGCAACCTATGTCATTCCGGCGGTCTACGGCGTTGAAAACATGCTTCTTGGTGCTCTTTCAACAGCTGCGGGCCTCGCTGACCTCAATAACTGTTGGTCGATAGTTGATATGACGTGGGAGTCATTCATGAAAGGAGTCTCAGCAATCCAAAACATCTGGAGCAAATTGAGCTGGGGTGTTTTTGGAGACTCAATGGCACTGATCGCGTTTGTGCTCGCGATGCTCGTGCTCATCTTTTTTGTGTCGATCTACTTCATGTTTTTCGCGGTCGGTTATCTCATGCTGTACGAGATATTTCTTGTGATGGGACTCTCCTTTGGACCGCTGTTTATTTGCACCCTGATGTTCCCAGCAACACGCAGCTGGTTCGACGGCTGGCTCAGGGCAATCATTTGTTGGGTTTTCACTCTGGTTGCAATTGCCGGGATGCTTTGCTTATTGGATGGAATTTTTACCACCAATATTGATGAGTTAACTTTGGCGGCTGAAGAAGCCCAAGCTGCTAAGAATTTTTCCACCCTATCTCTAAAACTTGCGACGTTTTCCGTCATCGTTCTTGCGGTTGCGACGGTTGTCAAATCGATTCCGTCCTTTGCCTCCGGCATTACGGGCGGTGTTGCGCTTCAGGCCGCAAGCGTTGCAGGCATGTTCTCAAGTGTCGGTAGAACCATGGCGGCAGCTACCGGCGGAGCGATTCTCGGCTATGGAGCGGCAACTCACAATGACGAGCTGAGGGAGAAAGCACGAAACATTCTTGGCTCGGGAGGATTGACGAACACCGGGTCTTTTGCCTCCGCAGCTATGGGCTATTCATTGGGCTCTGCGGCTCGTCTTTTCGGCTTTGACCATGCAAATGGAGAAACAAACGGAGCAACAACAGCGCCGCCCTCTCAGCAGCAGACTCCTCAAGAGGAAGCTCAAGCGGCACGAAACGCCGCATCGGTCGGCGTTCCCGGTGCATTTGGAGAGTCGTCCGCTCCTTCAGCCGGAGCAAGCGGTTCTCAAAGCGCGTCCGGACCGGCAGGAGCTCCGGGTACAGCAGGATCAACAGGGGAAGCCGGAGCAACAGGAGCCAGCGGAGCAGCCGGGTCCACAGGAACGCAAGGCGCAGCAGGAGCCGCCGGAGTTTCAGGTGTTTCGAGTGCAATGGATAAAGATTCTAATTTCAGCACTGATCACTCACAGTTCGACTACAAGTCCGATTTCAGCGCGTCTGAACACAAGGCTACGGAGGCTGAAGTGCCTCAATCAGCATCCGGCACATCTACTTCCCAATCTGTACCAACAGAAGCCGAGCAAATGGAACAGCAGCAAGAAATCCGCGCTCAGGCCAACGAAAAGGCCGCCGCCGAAATTTTGAAAAAACGAAACGGAGAACAGTAAACATGAAATTCAAACTGATATTTGCAGCAGTTTTCATCCCATTTTTAGCCGGATGCGGCGCCCCGAAACCGCCACAGCCATCCGGCCAAAAGGTTTCAATTGAGGCTTTTGCTCAAAAGCGTTCAGAGGAAAACCGACTGAAGGTTGCCGCCGCACGAACAGGACATCAATCCAAGACAAATTTCCGATTCGGTTACGAGGATGGAAATAAGGAGTCAGGGCAATGAAGAACCTACTCGTCTATTCCAAGGATGAGAGCAAGTTTGCCAAGAACTTCATCGACGATGTATTGAGGAGCGGATTCAACAAAAGCAGCCCTTCTAGCATTGACATCCATCGTTCGGATTTGATCACAAATAATGACTCCGGATGTCTGAAGTCCGGTTCCAATGAGTGGGACCGTGAGGCCATGTTCACGATTAAACGCAGCCCCATTGCTAATGGCGGCAACAATAACTCGATTAGAAAGAGCATTAACCTGTCGAACGCTGACAACGAAAGCAGGACGTACACCCTGCTGTTCCTGTCCCATCGAGGGATCAAAGCCTATGCGAATTATGTCGCCTTGCTGAAGAACTTTGTTCATAACATTTCAGTCCCAACGGGTTTCATTCGATCCCACGCCGCATACTCTTCTTCAAGCAAGGGCATGATTTGCTTGTGTTCTTCAAGCAGCTGGTTCAAGTCATATTTCGGAAGTTTTCTGCGCTTTGGCTTTGAGTCAATGACGAGCTTCCCATTATCAAACGTGTATTCAACGTTGTCCCCGGCTTTTGCATTCAGCAGATCCAGCAGCGTTTTCGGGAGTGTGAGGACAACAGAACCTCCAACCTTTCGCAATGCGAGTGTTGCCATAAGTACCTCTTAACACAAAAAGTTATTTAAAAGTTAACAAAAATTATATCAATATTAGGGAAAAATATGTTTTTAAGAAAGAAATCAAGTCCCAAGATTGAGGCTAAACCTCAGGAAAAGAACGCTCAGGACTACAAGTATGCGGAAGCATTGGATTGGACCGCCGAGCGCCTCGCTCTGAAGGAGAAGCAGGCCAGGCTTGGTTGGAACGTCGCCAAAATCCTCACTCTTGTGTTGGTTTTGGTGTCCATTGTTGCAATCGTGATTGCGCTCAAAAAGGAAAGCTATCCATTCATTGTTGAGCTCGATAAATCAACCGGAACAACACGAGTCATTGACATTCGCGACCCACAAAACATTCCGGTTGACGAGATGATGGATAAGTACTGGCTGAACCTCTACACCTTAAGTCGTGAAAGTTATGATTATCGAACACTCGAAAACGATCACGCCAGAGTTCGTCTGATGAGCGTACCCGAGGTTTTTTCCCCGTACGACAACCAATACGGAGTAGACAACAAGAAATCTATTCAAAACCTGCTCGAAGACAAAAAGAAAATCGTCTGTGAAATTGAATCAGTCGTTCCAAATGGCAACGGCATTGCCACCGTCCGATTCACCAAGCGTCTTTTAGACACGTACACAAATCAGGAAGAGGCAAAAAATTCTTGGCGTGCAACGATCGGCTACGAGTACAACCCCACCTTTGAAATGAGTGAGTCTCAGCGCCTTATCAATCCGCTGGGATTCACAGTCACTTCTTGGCGTGTTGATCCCATCATGGGAGGTGCACAATGATGAAAAAAATGCTCCTCTCTCTGATGCTTCCCGCCGCATTTCTCACGTTTTTTGAGTGCGACGCTCTTGCTCTTGAAAAAACTCAGGTCAGCAGCCTGGACCGCCGAATCCAGCACACTGAATACAAAGAAGGCCAAGTCTATCCTGTAAATGCGGTAAACGGTGTTATCACCACAATCATTTTTTCCCCCGGTGAAAAGGTCTTGGACTACGGTTCTGGGTACTCCACTGCTTGGGAGTTCATGGCAAGAGAGAACCACTTCTTTCTAAAGCCAAAAGCTTTCAACGGCACAACGAACCTTGTTGTGGTTACCAACAAGCACACCTACTTTTTTGATGTGAGGCTTGTGGGCAACCGCCCGTCCGCCACATACAGTCTTGCATTCAGCTACCCGGCGGAAGAAGCTGCAAAAGCTCAGGAAGAAGCCCGCAAAAAAGTCATCGACTCCTTACTGGATGACAAAACAACTCCTGAAGCCGCAGCAGAAAGCAAGGCAATTAACAGAAGTTACACCGAAAACTTTGGGTCGTCAGAACTGAGCCGTGAAATTGCACCGCTTGAGGTTTATGACGACGGACTCTTTACATATCTGAAATTTGATCGCCAGACAGATTTTCCTGCGGTCTACAGGGTGGCGGAAAACAACGTGGAAACGCTGCTGAACAGTCACGTAAAGGGAGATTGGCTCGTTATTCACGGCGTTTACAAAGAACTCAGGCTGCGCGCCGGGTTTGCCGTCGTCGGAATTTACAACGAGGCCTTCACAGGCGGCGGTCAAAGCAGTGATTCCGGCGTTTCACTGCCCGGGCTCAAACGAGAACTGATAAAGCAGGTGAATTAAATGACAGACACGACAAACAAACCGAATGGAACCGAAGCCGAGAAGACAGAGAGTCTTGGGATTCCAAGCGTCGCAGCTCGAAAGCAAAACAACTCTAGAGTCGGAACTTTCTCTGCACTGCTTCTGATTCTGGTTCTTTTAATCGTTATTGGTTTTGGGTTTTACCAAAAAAACAAAACCAACTCAAAGCCGGATGACAAACCGCAGGTTGAACGAGGTTTTTCGTCAAAATCTTTGACGCTGCTTCCTCTCTCGGAAATTCAGCCGATTGAGGAGCCTAAGCCCGTCATTAAGGAGCCTGAACCGCAGCCGGTTCAGCTTCAGCAGCCAGAGCCTCAAATCGTTCCTCTCAGTGTTCCCGATCGGGCGATAGCGATGAAAGAAGAGAAAAAGGAACCGACTTTGGAAGAAAAGCGGAACATGGCTCCGATGATGGGACAAGCCAGCTCGATTGCGAGCGATACCGAAACCAAGGGTCTTGCTGCGAGCTTCCGAGAGGAAGGCTACAACTCAGGTCAAGGGGGCGGAGGAAAGCTCGGCAACCTGCTTTCATCCGTCTCGACGCCTGCAACCCGTGCGGCCATGATGCCAGATAGAAATCTTCTTCTGGCCAAAGGCACATTTATTGACTGCATCTTGGAAACGAAGCTGGATACAACAGTTCCCGGGATGACGAGCTGCGTTTTGCCCAGAGACATTTATTCAGCAAACGGAAAAGTGCTGCTTCTGGAAAGAGGTTCTAAAGCAATCGGCGAATACAAAGGGGCAGTTGAAAACGGCCTCAATCGAATTTTCGTGCTTTGGACCCAGATTCAAACGCCTAAAGGCGTGCGAATCAATTTGGACAGTCCGGCAACCGATTCGCTCGGAGGAGCCGGCATGGCCGGAGACATCGATTTTCATTGGTGGGCTCGTTTTGGCAATGCCCTCCTTTTCACATTGGTTCAGGACGCGTTTGAGTTTGGCATGACCAAACAGAGCGAGAACAACGGCGGCGTGAATTACTACCAAAATTCGGAAGACGGCATGAAAGAAATAATCCGTGAGGCGATGCGCCAGAGCGGAAACATGCCGCCGACGCTGACAAAGAATCAAGGCGAGCGCGTGGGAATTTTTGTCGCGCGTGATGTCGATTTCTCCACGGTGTATCGACTGAATCCTATAAAGAACGTTGTCAATAGCGTTATCGACTCATCAAAGCCCATAGGAGTAAACAAACAATGACGGAAAAAGACGAATTCATCAAATTTTCAGATGACATTCTGTCCAGACAGGATGAAATTTCTTTGAACACTACCATTGGGCCGGTGTTTGTGGTTGAGGACAACTACTACAACGCCTGGGCAAGCTCCTTGACAGAAGAAGAGCAGAACGCGCTGGATGAAATCGTTCCCTCCGAATTCGTCCTTCCGCAGCAGTTTGACGCAAGAGCGGCTGCCGAGGCACTTGAAAAAATGACCCAGGCCGCGGAACTTCGATTTGAAGATTTCCTCAAAGGCAAATCGGTCAGTGAAGATGAGATTTCCGAGAAGCTCAGCGAGATTCCTGATTTCGGTGCAAACGCCTTCGTCAAATGTGCCGACTTGCGTGTCCGCTTTCCTCTCAATGCAAAGGAGTCTCCTGTCAAGTCCTTTGAGAAGATCGGGAACGAATTTGCGCTCACTCTGAATACACAGAAACTGCATGATCAGGATCGAGACGAACTGATGAATTGGAGAGACCTGGAAGAGCGAGTCCGAGATGGATTTTTAGTGAGAAATCTGTTGGATTTCGACGATTTTTCAAACGAAAAGATCAAAGCATTTTGGCAGGAGCATGTGAAAGCGCCCATCAGAGAGCACTTAGAGAGAGCAGCTCAGCCGGAGTTCAGTCTGAAACTGCACAACAACGAATTTTCACTCTCGGAGGCCGTTTCCAATCGAATTTTTGAACCTGCCAGAGAGTTCTTCAGCAAACACAAAAATGAACTTATGTCAGAAAAAAACGAAAACAAATTGAATGAAATCAATCAGAATTCTTACGAGGAACTCATCAGCAGGTATGCCGAGCAGGATGAGTTCCGTCAGAATCCGAAACTTCTTTCAAGTTTAAAAACGCATCTTCATCTACTTTTTGAACAGGCACAGGCCAACGGAAAGGAAATCCCGAAGGATATCTTTGACATTGGTTTGAAAGCCGCTCCGGCTGCCGAGCCGGCAATGAATGAAAATGACGTGCCCATCGGATATTTTTCTCTTCACTTTGATCTGAATGCCGACTACTTAAAAGAATTTTCGCCAAAGACACAGGAAGCTATCAAAAACGCCTTCGGGCAAGCGTCGATTGAGGACGGGGCACGGCTTGGCTCCTCCACCCATAATGCGATTGAAAAAATTAATGCCTCCATCACTCAGACTGCGACAAAAAATGGCGAAAAACAAGCCGTTGATATTGAAAAACTGATTAAGGACTACCAAATCACAGCGCATCTGGGGAACATGAAGCTGGTTGTCGCCCAAAAGGAACAGAACGGTTTGCGTCCGGAAGGACACAATCCGTTCTACTTGGGCAACGAAACGTTATCAATCAATCAGGCTCGATTCGACAAAGAAAAAGGCGGTTTTGTTTTCCAGGTGAAGGAAATTTGTTATTTACCAAATGAATGTCAAAAGATTGAGGCTTTATTTTCAAGTAAAAATCTGCCGCGCCTTGCAGAGAAATTTCGGAGTATGGAGCCTGCATGCTCACAGTTTGATGCAGAGCCCTTAAAGCGAATCCTTACGCGTGAGGCCGACAATCTCAACCGACAGCTGAGGACTGATTTCACCAATCCAATTGAACTGATCCTTCCTCCGAAAGCAGAGACTTTAACAGAGTGCGTGGAACACACTTATCTGCGCAACTGCGCACAGAAAATAAAAGAACTTTGCCGAAATGAAACAGAGTACATTCTGTCGAATCAAAAAAAATTCACTGACGACATTCAACGTTGGGGTACTGAGGAGATTCGGGTTGTTAACAACAAACCTCTGAGTACGGAAGGCCTGGATGCTGAAGACCTGAAAGTTGTTCAACAGGTTATTCCTGAGCAATTTGTTTTGCCGAGAGACTACAACAGCATTAACCTCAAAAAGCCCGCTGAAACGTTTGAGCTCATGACTCAGAATGCGGAATTTCAGCTGTATGACCATTTTGAAAAAAAATATTCACCGGAATTTGCAAAAAAGCAGCTCGATATCGTTCCGCTTTTTCTTCTTAATGCCGAGATTCGCTGCGCCGATCTGAGAATCCGTATTGATCCCTACGATCAGGAATACTCGCCGGTTGTTGATTTCACTCGTCATGGTGACAACAAATTCTCCGTGGACATTGACTGTTCTAATCTCGTTGGCACTGAGGTTGAACACCTGGCAATGGATAGAGAAATCTCCGATCTGGTTAAGGATCGGTTCATCAGTGAAAAGCTTCTGCGTGAGGAGGATTTTTCAAATCCAAACGTCGAAAAATTCTTCGAGCAGGAGGTTAAAGAGGTCGCAAAAGAGTTGAGTGAAAAAGCCGACCAAGGAGATTGCATCCAATTAGATTTCCACAGAGGCGAAACAACTCTGAGGGAAATCGCGGTCAACCGAATTTTTGAACCTGCCAAAGAACATTTCAATGAGCGAAAACAAGAGCTTCTAGCCGAAGAAAAAGACACGTCAGGCGGCCTCAACAGAGCCAATCAGCAGGCATTTGACGTTCTTGTCAAAAGCTATGCCGAAAAGAGCGAGTTTCAAAACAACCCCAAACTGCTTTCAAGCCTGAAAACCAACCTTCATCAGTTGTTTGAACAGGCTCAGGCCAACGGTCAGGTGGTTTGTCTCAATCGCTTTGCGATTGATGCTCCAAGCCGCAACGCCACAGTGGTTCAGATGAAGCAGCCGGCAAGAGAAAAGGAGAAATAAAATGACGATCGAATACTCGGAACAGCTTGAAAAATTCAGCTTTGATAGCTCCATCTCTCCCCAATACATTCCTTACATAGTCTATGGGCCGGACAGCCTCGGCGACAGTGTTTCCGAAGCAGAGGTTCAAAAAATCGATCAGTTCCTTGAAAAATACGAATTCGTTAGTTTTGACGAGAACAGACTCGAATCACCTGATTTCGGAAGATGCAGCATTTCCGGTATGCAGGGCGAAGTTGTTCCGGCAGTTTTTATCAACAAAGAGGCTGTCAAAGAGGAAGAGCAAAGACGCGCAACTCAAGAAAAAATTTCCGGCATGAGTGCAGAAAACCGAGAAACGTTTGAAAAGGTTTTCCAGGCGCATGTCAATCAGAAGGAATTCAAGGAGCATCCGAAGCTCGTTGAGTCGTTCCGATCAAAACTTGCTGACGTGTTTGTTGATGCCAGTCGCCGTGGAATTCAATTGAAAGCCTCGGAAAAAGAAGCACCGGCAAAAGAAATCAACCGAGAGAGGTGAAAATGTCACTCATTGCTGAACAGCTAGGTTTCGACTTCTTCTTTGCTTCTGAAGTTCAACGCACTGAAGATACTGCGAAGACCGAAAAAATTCATGAAGAAAACAACCAACGCATCAACGACGATTTCAGCACACATCCGATTTATCAATGGGTCAAGCAAAACGCTCCTGCGGTTAAAGAGATCGACGGTGAAAAAATTCTAAAAGCATTTGAAATTCCCGGGCTGCTTAAGCAGTTGGAAACAGAAAATGGGAACTTTCTAAGACAACCTGAACAGCTATACGAAGCAAAGCGGAAAACTTACCAAAATGGTAAGTCTTTGGACGGAGAAGGAGAACGACTTCTTGAGCAGGCTGCCCGTTTGAGCATGCTTAGCGAGATTGTTCATTTTGTAGGATTTGTGAAGCTCCCTACATCAGAACTTTCTTTGCCAAACGATTACGCAAGCAAACTTTTCAATCTGTCATACGAAGCTGACACTGCGTTTTTTTATCACAGAGACACCCTCAAACACAATAAAGACGGTTCTCTAAAGCTAGAAGATTTCGGAGAGGATTTAAACAACACGCGCAAAGGCAGAGGCGCAGGCAAAAGTGCGGATCAAGAGCTGCCATATGACCCGGCAGGCGATTTGGAAAAGCGGCTTGCATCGAACTCACTTGAAAAAGTTTGGCCAAAAGAATCGATCATTGAGCTGCACAAGAAAAATCCCAAAGCTGCAGCCTGTCTCTGGTTGGTTCGTGAATCTCTGGGCGAAAGACGGCCTAAGAAAGGGTCATACCCGTATCGAAGCTATCTGAAGACGGCGGCAGCCGCCATCAATCTGCATCGGCAGGTCGTCACCGGAAAGCTCGCACCGGAAGCTGAAACTGAGGCCTTCGACAGCTTCTACAACGCACGTGACAAATATGAAACGTTTTCACACATCAATCCGAAATACTGGAGGTTCTTTAATTCGAGTCATCTCAACAATGCCAAAGATGTTTGCAAATGGAACCATCTGAATTTATCAGACGGAAGCGACATTAATTCCTACAAATTTCAGTGCATCCTTCCCGGAGCAATGAATCCAGAGAACAATCTGCTCAGTCTAAAGACTCACAAAGGAGTTGTGCTTGACTATTACGCCGTTGCGGTGGGCAATACTGCGGAGGAATTTGAAAAAAATATCGAAAGGCAGCTCAGCGTCACTTTTGCGGATTGGGAGCAAACTGCCGACAAAGCCTCACAGGAAAAGAAACCAAAAACAAAACCGGAACTGCCGATTCGATTGTTCGGACGCGGCAGACGCGACACAAACACCTTTGAAATCTACGGTAAACAGGGATCAATTGAACTTCAGCTTACAGAGAAGATTTCGTTTGAATCGGAAAAGGCTTTCCGCGACTATTTCAAAGATCATAGAGTTGAGCTCGAAAGTAAATACCGCGAATTAAGAGCCGAGTACTCGAAAACTGAAAAAGATTGGAGAAACGGTTCTCCCATTCGCGAGAGAATCGGTCCAGATTGGCGAAACGGCAAAGATGCAACGCCAGACATGTTCATGAACACCTTCGGTTTCAGAGGCGTCGAATTCGGCAACTGGGTGAAACAAGGAAAAAACGGCAGAGAGCGCCAATGGATGCTCAACAATGCATATGATGCACTTTATGATCTCTCAAAGATTTTGAACATTCCCCCCAAAGCGGTTGCCCTGGACGGAGAGTTGGGACTGTGCTTCGGTTCGAGAGGCTTTGGAAGTGCATCCGCGAACTATGAGCCGGAAAATCGAATCATTAACCTCACTAAAACCAAGGGTTACTCAAGCTTGGCTCATGAATGGTTCCATGCACTGGACCACTACATCGCACGAACAAACTACGAAACCAAATTACAGCAAAAATCCTTCATGAGTGATTTGGCCGATTCCAGGATCGACTATTTCCTGTCCGAAACCGCAAAGAAAAGAATCACAGAAAAAGCAGCCAAGGTGTTTGCTGCTGACGCTCCTCAGAGCGCCGCTACAGAAATTGAGTTCATGCTTAAAACCGATGCGAAAATCCGCAGAGAGCTTGAGCAATTGAATTGCGGCGAAAGATCAAGCGTCGATTTTGAATTCAAGCGCAAAGAGCGCTCAAATTGGCCCGAAAGAGTCATTCCAGTGTCGCTGCGAAACAGTGACTTGATCCTTAGAGAACGCGGAGACAACGGAGTTGTCAGAGAAGTGCTGCATGACGCATGGGCCGATACGATCAACAGCATCAGAAACTCGGATATGCACCGACGAATGCTTAGGAAAAATGACTACTGGCACTCCAAGATCGAAGAAGCTGCCAGAAGCTTCGAGGCCTTTGTGTCGGTAAGAAGCAAAGAGATGAACGTCAGAAACGACTTCCTCACAAACGATACATTTTCTGAGAAAACGTTTGGCAACACCGGGTTTTATCCGTATCTGGACGGAAAGGACGTTCAAACAGTCGCCTCCAAATTTGAGCGCCTTTTTAAAGTACTGAAAACACGGGAAACCGAAAAAGGCATTGCCCTCTACTCAAAATCGAAGTCCGAACCGATTTTCACGAAGAAAAGTGACATTCGCGATGCACTAGTTGAGGCGTTCGGGAAAGAGGGACTTATCAGTCTCGTTGACAGCGATCGCTTTTACCTGGCGCAGACAGAAAAAGAAGCGCTTTCTGCTGCAATGGTTGAACAAAAAGCCAAGTGCGGCATGTCATCGATTTCATTGCCTCAGGATCACCATGTTCTTGGATTCCATGATCCGGTTAACCACAAAACATATTTAATTGCAGACAACCTGACCCGGGAAAGCGCCTGCGCGGTAATGCTGCATGAAATCGGCGTTCACATGGCAAATGATTCAGAGTTGCGCGACCAAACACAAAACCTGATCAAAACGGCAGTGAACCTCTATGAAGCCGGTCTCAAGAAGGGTGAGCCGCTCATGAAGCGAGTGAGCGAGCGGCTTCAGGTGAGCAAAATTTCTCCTCACCACGTTGACTACAAAGAAGAAGTTTGCGGCTACCTGGTTGAAGAGGCCGCAAAACAACATTCAATAGCTCCAGCAGTAATTCGCCTTTTCAATGAGTTCAAATCAACCGTCAATGTCTGGCTGGTCAAACACGGTGTTCGTGATTCGAGCAAACTCACTGCGCTTGACATTGCCACTATTGCGAAGGCCAACGTAAAGGAACTCGCAAAACTGCCGAAACAGTACGAATTAAGCAAAAAAGGCAAGGAAGTTCTGGCAGAGCACGTGAAAACTCTGAGCACGAAATATTCAAAGATTTCCGACGCGGATGCCGAAATCCGATCGCTTTACAAAAGATTCTCCGAGTTGGAACAAGCCGGGAAACCCCTGCCTCAGGCACCGAAACTTTCAAAGAACAAGGAGCATGAAAGATGACAATTATCGGTGAAAAGGATTGGGTATTTGGCACGCAAAAAGCTGATCCTAATGAACAGATTCCTGTACTTTCGATTGAGCCTGAGTGTCACATAAAGTCAAAAAAGGAGGTAATCGACAGATTAAGTTCATGCCTCTCTATTGGGGTCATAAACAAAGACACTGGATTTCTTCTTCAAGCATCAAGAAGCGATGCAAAGAAAACTTTATTCCGGAAAGATATTTCCTCTCCTGTTGTAAAGGCAATATTTAAAAGTGCACAGGTAATCGCATCCTCAGCAGTTTTAATTGAATCTCACGCTGATGTACTGCATGAAAATGAAAAAGTTCAAGCGATTCATATTTTTGCTGTTCCGACTAGAGTGGAAAACACTTTGTATCGGGTTGAGCTCACTGTTCGTGACTACATTGAGAAAGAACACGAAAGGAAAATGATCCATTCTATAGATGGCATCAACATCAAGGAATATGAAAAAGCGTCCGTTTGGGAACCCCCGGTCCAAGAGGTGGCTTCGAAAAGCACTTTGCAAAAAACCGGTCAACCAACCAACGAACGCTATAAAGACATTTTAAATGAAGAAACATCTTCAGTATCCCTAGGGAACCTACTACAGGGATATCAGAGAGCAGACGGAAGAAATTTTTTTGACAAGATTCCTTCAGAAGAGTTCCAGCCGGATGGTGTTTACCAAAGTGATGTTAGACAGCTGTATGTAAATCGTTTTCTCTTCCGCTCTTTCATACATGAGTATGGGCATTTATTGGAGAAGAATAAGTTTTCTCTTTCCGAGAGAAATAGACAGCTCCTATTCTTAAATTTTGAAATTTCTGCGGATGATTTTTGGATCAGTACGAAGGGCCTTACAACAGACAAAAAGAGCTTGGAAAAAATCATTTCCAACAAAGCATCCTACCCAAAGCTAAACCCAGTTGCTCGTAGTGTTTTTGAAGAAGCAAGTCAGGCGGTTGACAAAGGTAATTTTCAGTCCTGTTTGAGCGAAAACGGACAGAAAATATTACGGCTTCATATACAAGCTTTGTCAAAAAAATATTCAAAGATCTCCGACGCGGATGCCGAAATCCGATCGCTTTACAAAAGATTCTCCGAGTTGGAACAAGCCGGGAAACCCCTGCCTCAGGTACCGAAACTTTCAAAAGATCGCGGAAGCGAAAGATGATTAAGAGGAAAAACTATGAGTTCAGATGTTGAAAAAGATTTGTCGGTTCGACTTCAGCTGAACAAGGCACTGCAAAAGTACTTGGACCGCACTGATATCACTGAAATTGCAATCAACCGACCGGGAGAGGTTTGGCTTGAAACAAAAACAGGCTGGGAATGCCTGCGGGATGCAAGTATGTCTTATAAGTATCTCGACGAACTGAGCAACATATGCGCCGTTTACGGCGGAGAAAATAAGGTTTTCGATTCCGCACATCCGATTCTTTCAGTGGAACTTCCGGACGGAGAAAGAGCCCAATTTGTGATGCCGCCCGCCTGTACCGCCGAAACGCTCAGCCTGACGGTAAGAAAAATTTCCAAAAACGTCATTGAACTCTCCGACTATGCAAACAGCGGCTTTTTTTCCAGAGTCCGTGCCAGTGGATCGGTCGATCCGGTCAGCGTGGAGCTGCACTCGCTTTTCGGGAAAATCCACAGCGGGAGCGACAACGAGAAAACCGAGGCGCGAACCAACTTTCTTCGCCGCTGTGTTGAAGCCGGGAAAAACATTGTGATAGCCGGCGGGACCGGCAGCGGAAAAACCACTTTCATGAAAGCCTTAATGCAGTACATCCCGGTTTCACAGCGCATCATCACAATTGAAGACGTTCCGGAACTTGTTTTCGGTTTACCAAAACACAAAAATTTAGTGAATTTATTCTATCCCTCAGAAGCGACGGAACAGTCAACGGTTACGGCTGCAAGTCTAATGAGGTCCTGTCTGAGAATGAAACCGGACAGGATTTTGCTTGCGGAGCTTCGCGGCGGCGAAACATACGATTTTTTGAACATTTGCCTTTCCGGACACTCAGGTTCGATCACGAGCTGTCACGCAGGAAGCTGCGAACAGGTTTTCGACTATTTGGCGCTGAAAGTTCTGCAATCTCCGACCGGACGACAGCTTCCCTACGAGGTCATTCAATCACTGCTTCAGCAAGTGATTGATGTCGTTGTCTACGTTGCAAACGACCGTGTAGTTGGCAGGCACCTGACAGAAATTTTTTACAACGATCCCCTGCGAGACGAAAAATGAAATCTCAGCGAGCAGCGAAAATTGCATTCATTGTGTTGGCGGGCTGTCTCACGATCACGATGCTTTACATGCTGGCCAGCTTCATTCTGATGCGAATTTTCAATCTCCCGATTGAACAGTGCAGACCTTGGACGATCATCCAATACTGGATGACGTATCGAGGTTCGAGCTCGAAATTCATTCGCATTGCTGTCAATGTGTGCTTTCTGCTTCCTCCCGTTTTACTGGTTTCGGGCGTGATCTTTCTCATCGCTCAACGAAACAAACGACCGCTGCACGGAGCCGCCCGCTTTGCCAATGACGCAGAGGTGAAGAAGGCGGGTTTGATCGACCCGCCTGAGGGCCTCGAAAAAACTATTTTGGTCGGAAAATTCAAGAACCAATATTTGACATACGGGGGCTTTCAATTCGTTCTGTTGGCGGCTCCGACTCGAAGCGGTAAGGGCGTTGGTGTTGTCGTTCCGAACTGCCTGAATTACAGCGACAGTTTGGTTGTTCTTGACATCAAAGGTGAAAACTTTGACATCACTTCCGGATTCAGAAAGGCATGCGGACAGGAAGTTTTTCTTTTCTCTCCCTATGCTGAAGACGGAAAAACACATCGCTACAATCCTCTGGATTACATCAGCACGTCCCCCGCTGAACGACTGGGTGACATTGATGCGATCGGGCAAGCCCTGTACGCCGGCGAAGGAAACAACGACAAGTTCTGGAGCGAAAATGCGAAGGACTTTTTCTGTGGCGTTTGTCTGTTCGTGCTTGAATCTCCGGAACTTCCCAACACACTGGGCGAAATCCTAAGACAAGCATCCGGAAAGGGCAAACCGGTAAAAGAACACCTTTTCGAGAAAATTCAGCAGGCTCAGGAAGCCGGAAGACCCTACTCGAGCAACTGCGTTGACGCCCTCAACCGAGTTCTCAGTAACTCGGAAAACACACTGGCCGGTATCGTTGCGACGTTCAACACAGCGCTGCTGTCGTTTCAAAATCCCAAGGTCGATCTCGCGACAAGCGCCTCGGATTTTGATTTGAGAGAGGTTCGGCGAAAAAGAATGAGCGTCTATTTCAAAATTGAGCCCACGAAGCTCAAGGATGCCAGGGTTTTGATCAACCTCTTTTTTGATCAGCTTTTGAACCTGAACACGCGAACCCTCCCCTCTCAGGATAAAACCCTGAAGTATCAATGCCTCGTTCTGTTGGACGAAATGACATCCATCGGCACTGTCAGCATGATCAAACAGGCTGTTTCGTATATGGCGGGCTACAACATGCGTCTTTTGACGATCATCCAAAACAAGTCACAGCTTGAAGACGTTTATGGAAAAGCCGGTGCCATCACGCTGCTTTCAAACCACGCGCTCATGATTATGTACGCGCCGAGTCCTGCAACTCAATCTGACGCAAACGAATACTCAGAAATGCTCGGCTTCCAGACGGTTAAAAGCAAATCTCGCTCCAGTGGCAAAGGCGGCGGTTCAACGAGTGAGTCTGATCAAAGACGAGCGTTGATGCTTCCGCAGGAAATCCGCGAACTGGGTCAGGATAACGAAATCGTCACACTTGAAAACACGAAACCGATCTTTTGCAAAAAAATTAAGTACTACGAGGACCCTGTTTTCACTAAGCGAGCCAATTGGCAGGTTCCGGAAATTCCTTTCAGGGACGTTGATCTCTTTGTCGCCAAGCTCGAAGCGCGAATCAGAGCAGCCACTGAAAGCGAACTTTCAGATGCAAACATTTCTTCTTCAATCGTCACAGGTGACACTTCGCTTCCCGATGACATGAAGAATCTACCTGATTCAGCCTGGAGTCAGGATCAAATTGAAGATTATGTGGAAAATCTCATGACCCGCAGCATTCCTCAGTCGATCTCAAATTTTGATGCGCTCAAAAATGTTCGCAGTTCCGTTGGGGAAAATCTGGGGACCCTTGAGAGAATGAACTCCGCTGCTCAGCAAACCGCCGCAGACAGCGAAACGAAAGAATCAGCACAAGAGCCAAAGAGTGAATCCAAAGAACAAAGCGATGATCTTTTGAGTGTTCTGGAAGATTGCGGACTCGATGAGGACGATGAGGAGAGTTCCGATCCGATCTCTGATGCGGCTGAAAAAAGCGAGACGGAAGCTCAGACAGATGCCGATCAAATCCTGATTAATGCCGAGATCACCGCCAATACGGTTTCCACCGTCGAAAAAAACGAAGAAGGCTCAGAGAAGCAGCTCAACGTTCAGAGAACAGTAGAAGCCAATGTCAATGCCAGCATCGAAGCTGCCGACTGGAGCGAGGAAACGTGTGCAAGATTCGTGACGAGTCTGGTTGAGCAAATCAAGAAACAGCTTCACGACTCTCCGAGCTCAGCTGATACAACCGAGTCAGCTGATACATCCGAATCACCCGACACAACCGAGTCATCCGAGCCCCTCGGCCGAGTCGATTTTGCCAACATAAAAAAAATCAGAAATTCATATCGCAGAGCCGGAAAAAACCCGCTTTTCCGACCCTCTGTTTAGTCACTGCGGGATACGAGATTAACTATGGATTACAAACCGTTCAGCAACACCGTCGTCGTGTTCAAAGAGCCGACAGTCAACAAGATCGTTCCCAAGAGCGGTCAGCGCGCCGGAAAAGACACTTTCGTTGTCGAATTCAAAGCCTACCATCCGACTTTTGAAAAAAAGCAGGACGGCTCGTTTGAACGCAAGGATTCTGTTTTTTTCACCGTTCAACAGTTTTTCGGTTCTGAAAAAACAGCCAATACCCTTGCTCAGCATGTCAAGGAGGGCATGACGCTCGAAGTTCGCGGCGATTGCGTTGAGAAAAGTTTCCAAGGCAGGGACGGAACTTCTAAAACAGAAAACATCATCACTGCTAAGGGGATTGCGGCCTCTTTGACGCAGCCGGGACTTTCTGTCAGCTACGAAAAACCCAAGGCTAAGTCTAAAGGCCAAGAGCGATAAAAAGTTTCATTTGAGCCCAACCCCTCTTTTATGGAGGGAGGGCTCCTTCCCGGGGAAACACATGAGGACCACAACCACTGAAAACATCAAAATCATCATCAATGTTTTCATCAAAAAACTATGCGAAGAGCAAGCGGAAAAAAGACTCAGCATGTCGGAGACAGAAGCCGCCGAGTTCGGAGTGTTTGATGAAACGGCGCTGGAAGAGCAGCAAAAGGATAAATTTTACGAATCCTTTGTCTTAAAGAGTTTTGCAAAAGTTCCTTCCGGAGGCGAGTATGAAGAAAGCCAGTAAAGGGAACAACAAATTTTTCAATGATTATGTCCAGAGCGTTGCCGAACTTTTCATTAACGAACTGGAAAAAAACAATGCTCCTTGGCAGAAATCATGGACGGCAGCTGAACTGCCTCAGAGCGCTGTTTCCGGACAGCCCTACAGAGGCGTCAATTTGCTTTATCTCATGGCTGCGCAAATGTCCAACGGGTTTTCAGACCCCCGCTGGATCACATTCAAGCAGGCTAAAGAGCTTGGAGGAAGCGTTAAAAAAGGTGAGCACGGCACCCAATGCATTTTCTGGAAAAAATTGCTGGTAGAAGGTCCGGAAAACAGCACTCAGGAAACGTCTTGCAAACAGACTGAAACCCGGCTGATCCCCTGTCCGTTCACAATTTTCAATGTGGAACAATGTAACGATTTGAAGCTGGAGCCGCTAGCTCCTCAGAATCGTGAATGGACGCCGATAGAAGCCGCTGAAAGGCTGCTCAAAGCCTCAAAGGCAACGATCCTGGAATAGGTCCAGGATAGCGCATTCTACAGCCCTACAGCGGATGTCATCGTTCTGCCCTCGCGCAAACAGTTTAAGAGCGCAGAGGGGTTCTACGACACGGCACTTCACGAACTTGGTCATTGGACAGGACACTCCAGCCGCCTAAACCGGGACATGAGCGGAGGATTCGGCAGCCAAAAATACGCAAGAGAGGAACTTCGGGCCGAGATTTCTTCCTTCATGGTTGGTTCCGCAATTGGTCTTGCGCACGACTGCTCCAGGCATTCCGGTTACGTTTCATCGTGGCTTCAAGTCCTGCGCAAGGACCCGAAAGAGATTTTCCGAGCCGCAGCAGATGCGGAAAAAATCAAGAGTTTCATTTTCGGGCTCGACAAAAATTTAAACCTTGCTGAAGAAACAAAGGAAAGCAGCAAACAACAGAAGACAAAAAACGATCTCTCTCAAATTGCACCGGAATTTTTAAAACTTTCTGAAGCAGAGAGAAAAGGCGTTGCAGCCAGAATTGCAGGGGCTTTGAACATCAGAGAACCTGTGAACGCCTATAGGATTCCCGGAAAAACACCGCAAAGAAAGGAACAGGAAAGATGAAATTATGGATTGCTGAAAAACCAAGCGTGGCTAAAGCGATTTGCGCCGAATTAGGGATTGTCAAAAAAGGAGCCGGTTTCAACGAATGCAAGGGAGGAAACGTTGTGACTTGGTGTTTTGGCCATTTGCTCGAACAGGCTGAACCGGATTTTTATACGGACGCAGACATTCCGGTCAATAAGAAAGGAAAAAAAATCTGGCGAATGAAAGACTTGCCGATTTTCCCGAAAATTTGGAAATTGAACGCGAAAAACGACAAGGGAGTCAAAGCTCAGCTCAAGACAATTAAAGGGCTCCTCGTTCGGGCGGACATTGTTGTCAACTGCGGCGACCCGGACAGGGAGGGACAGCTGTTAGTAGACGAGATTTTAGAGTTTTTTAAGTATCGAAAATCTGTTCAGCGTTTCTGGGTGTCCGCACAAGATTCAGCCTCAATTCGCAAGGGTTTAGCTTCACTTCAGCCCAATGCTAAATTCAAAGGAATGAAACTTGCAGCGGAAGGCAGAAGCCGCGCCGATTGGCTTCTGGGAATGAATCTCACAAGGGCCCTCACTCTTGCCCATTCAACGAATCAACAGAGACGGCTGATTGCTGTCGGTCGCGTCCAAACTCCGACACTGGCACTGGTTGCGCAAAGAGACGAACTTGTTAAAAATTTCAAGCCACTGCCTTTCTACAACCTGCGCTCGCTGCTTTCCAGCGGTTCAGCTTCGTTCACAGCAACTTGGAAACCGTCTGAAGGGCAAATCGGTTTGGACAGTGAGAAAAGGCTGATCAGCAGCGAAGAAGCGAAAAAACTTTTCAATGAACTCTCAAATGCTCAGAGTGCGACCGTACTGAAAGCTGAGAAGACGGCGAAAAAAACATCTCAGCCAAAAGTTTTCTCATTGGCGGACATCCAGCTTGAAGCCAGCAACCGATTTGGTTTTACAGCGCAGGAAACGCTTGACACTTGCCAGAGTCTGTACGAAGTTCACAAGATTGCGAGCTATCCGAGAAGCGACTGTCAGTTTCTTCCTGAATCGCAGCATTCTGACGCAGCATCTGTGCTCTCCGCTATCGCAAAAACAGACCCTCAGCTCGCGAGCCTGACTCAGAAGGCCAACCCAAACATAAAATCAGCGACTTGGAATGATCAGAAAATTACTGCGCATCACGGAATTATTCCAACCCAGCAATCTGCTGACTGGTCAAAACTTACCGAGAAAGAAAAGAAAATTTACGAACTGATTGCCCGAAGATATTTGGCTCAATTTTTCCCTGAGCATTCTTTCGACGCTTCTTCTATTAGCCTCAAAATCAAAAATGAGACATTTTCCGTAACCGGAACATTCACAACAAATGCCGGCTGGAAAGTGGTCTACGGAGATTTTTCCGCCGAAGAGGAAAAAGAGGAAAGCAATCAAAGTCTGCCCGCTCTTCGGGTAGGCTCAGTAATCCCGGTGAAAAAGATCGAGATCGTTCAAGACAAAACAAAAGCACCGGCCTTCTTCACAGAGGGTTCTTTGATCGCGGCAATGGAGAAAATTCATAACGTCGTCGAAAATCCGGAACACAAAAAACTTTTAAAAGACGGTGACGGCATTGGAACTCCTGCAACACGGGCTGCAATTATCACAGAATTGAAAAATAAAGGCTATTTAGAGTCAAAGGGGAAGAAAATCCATGCAACTCAGGAGGGTGTTGCACTTCTTGATCTAGTGCCGGCACGTGTGAAAAATCCGGTTCTCACTGCGATTTTCGAGCGAAAACTGAAGGAAGTTGAAGCCGGAAAAACTGAACTTGAATCGTTTTTGCAAGCTCAGAAAAAGTTCATTCAGCAAGAGGTGTCGAAGGCTAAAGCGCTGCTGGAAGAGAAATCTGCAAAATGAAAGACAATCCTTTTCTTGACGATTTGTTTCCGGATGCGTTCCGAGCACGTAAAGGTCGAGTTGCCCGCTCATTTGAGCACGTTCCAAGTACCGCGGCTTTTCGCTTTTCTGCGCTTTCATCGCGAAAGAAAGCTGAAGGCGTGGCAAATAACCGGGCAGAGGTCATGCTGCGCATCGGAGCGGCCAATGTAAAAAGTTATTTGCATGTCATTAAGACAGCCGATTACGTTGCGCGTCACGGGAAAATTGAACTGCGAGATCAGGACGGTCAAGTTTTTTTTGATAAAGCCGCTTACCGACAGAAACTGTATGACTGGAAAATTCTTTCTGCAATGGGTGACGGAGAATCAAAAAAGGGACACGTGCGCCGAATCATACTTTCAATGCCGCAGGGAACGGATGTTGAGAAATTCAAGTCCGGCTGCAACGACTGGGCTAAAGAGATGCTGAGCGGCTTTGACTATTTGATCGCGTTTCACACCGCGGAAAATGATGAAAAAACAACTCAGCCGCACTGCCACATTCTCGTGCGCACGCTTAACAAGGAAGGAAAAAGATTCCATCTCGACAACGGAGAATTTCAGGCATTTCGTGAGCATTTTGCGAGCTGTTTAATTCGTTACGGAATTGAGGCAAATGCGACTCGTCGTTGGTCGAGAGGAAGGACGGAAAAAGCCGTTTCTCAGGCGGAGCATCATGTTTCAAAGAACCGCAGTTTGAGCAATGAAGATCGAGCCCGCATCTACGCCATGAGCAAAAAACGGGACCTGCTGCGACGACAGAAATCACGCATCGAAAATGTCGTCTCAGCAAGCCGCCGTGGAAAACCCATCGAAGACCACCCGTCAATTGTGAAAGCAAAAAAGACAAGGAAACGAGTCGCCGAACTTGTAAGCAATGCCGTTGAAGTTTTGAACTCTTCGGACGAAACCGACGATCGGATTCTGGCTGAGAAACTTTCCTCCAGATACAAGCATCTCGCTCCCGTCGAAAGCGCAGAACAGCGGATGCTTCGAGAGCTGAACGAAGCTAAGGCCAAAACAATTAAGCGAATGCAGGCAATGAAAAAACGCCAAAGGAAGGCCGATCCGATAAAATATAGATAGATTAAACATCTGACAAATTCTGGGCAATCTTCTATGAAGCAACATTTGAACGGGATCTATTGGAAGAGCAACTCTTTCAAGTTTGAGCTGCCGTACATTGGTGATACTTTGAAAAGTTGCTGTATTTTCCGAAAAAACATTGTTGAGATCACATGGAACTCAATGCGGTCCTTGGAAAATAACCCAACAACTCTCCCTCAAACCGCAACTATTCTGTCCGGGCAGTCGGTGGGAGGGATCAGTATCTTTGATCTAATGCAGGTTAAAAATTATGCGGACGGAGCCAAACTTCTCTTAGCGCTGCTTCAGCAGAAAAAATTTGATTTATCGACTTCCACTGCTTGTGCAATCCATAAGTTCGTAGGCAAAGAAGATGCGTTGGAGTGGGGAGTGATTCGTAATAAAGATGTCAGTCTGCACAATATTTCTTTCGTTCCACCAACTCAAAACTTAAGCAGAATTATCGAAGACGGACTCAAGTACCTAAAAACTGAGATTCATAACCCGGTAGAAAGGGCTATTGGCGTGTTTTTGTTTTTAGCAAGAAACCAGCCTTTTTACGATGCAAATAAACGAACTGCCTCTTTAATGATGAACGGTTCATTAATGAACGACGGATATTTTCCGATTACCGTTCTCAATAAAAACTCAGAACAGTTTCATGAAAAATTAGGGCAGTTTTATGAGTCCGGCAATGCCAATCCGATGTTTGAATTTTTTAGCATGACTATCAATGAGCTGTACACAAAAAAACAAAGGACAGACTTTCAAAAAAGAGACCCAGAAAAATAGGAACGGAGAATGAATAAGGCAGAAATTGAAAACTGGATAGAATTCATAGATACCCATCGAGGGGTCGAGCTTGAATCAATTGAGCTTTCACTGGAAGATTTTCTGAAAATTTTAAAAACCCTAAACGACCCATTTTGCACTGTGAACTCGGCTGCAAAGCATATGTGCCTCAGCTTGATTTGGCTTTACTCTGAGCAGAAGTTCCAGAAGAAAATGGGCATTTACAACGCTATTAAGCAAAACAACTTCAACCAAATATTGGAGGAATGTAAAAATGAACAAACAGGAATTAGTTGAAAAAGTCGCTGAAAAATCCGGAATCAGCAAAAGCCAGTCCGCTAAAACAATCAATGCTGTTTTAGAAACTGTCACCGAAGAGCTGGTTAACGGAGGTTGCGTTAATCTCATCGGTTTCGGCAACTTCAAGGTCACCGATCGCAAATCTCGCCCGGGCCGTAATCCCACAACAGGAGAAGTCATTGAGATTCCTGCTGCCAAAGTACCGCGTTTTACGCCGGGAAAAGCGCTCAAAGATTCAGTCAATAAATAATCTACAGGCCCGGTTAGGGCCTGTATCTTGCTGGTTGTCACGTGCAGATCAAAACAACAATGATCTGCACGTTTTTTTTCTCATATCGTTTGAATGAGCAAATTGGAAGTAGTGTTAAAAAAATCGGAAAAATTCGTTTTTAGATGAAATATCCCCAAAAAATATGGTACCTTTCATGGTTCTTATTTTTATTAAAATTTATAACTAATTGATTTATAAATAGTATAAACTCTCTCCTTCTCCGCCAACCTTCTCATTATTTTCCCCAGCCTTATTAGCTATCGTTGAATATCTGTAATCCCAATCACAACGGGCGTTTCCCTGTTGCCCTACATCATTGGATGTTATTAGTATTCATTGAATTCGAATTATTGAATTTGCGTTGCTTAGATACAAAAACTACTTCACTTTGAAGCTAAAGGCATTGTTCTTTGGATTTGCTGATTGAGTTGCTTAGAGCGTTAGGGTAGAAAGTTTTTTGAGGGAAAATGCGGTTGAATGCTTTACATGCGCCATAGCATAATCCCATAGATAATCTCTCTGTAGAACCTCATAATGCCTTTAGTTCGTTTGAAGACTTCTCTTGTCTGTTCATCAATCCTGTTTTTCAGTTTTGTGACGGTGCAGACTTGTTTAGCTCAGCCTGTATCGCAAAATACACAGGCAGCAGAGATCGTAAGAATTGGCGTTGTACAGCTCGAAGACCCATATTTTTACTTGGATTCTTTCGGTCCGACAATGGCTTTTTTAAGACAAAAGCATCCGGATATTGTTTTTGAAAGCGAAGAAATTCCGATGGATATTCCAACTGCTGAACTGAGCCGGAAGAATTTTGATTTTTTAATCTCTCCGAGCGGTTTCTATGCGGCGCATAGCTTCTCTGCCGGCCTGAGACAAATCGTGACAAGAAAGCCTGATTCCTCGAGAGATCCCTCTTACTCAGTCGGTTCGTTATTTGTAGTAAGGAATAATTTTGAAGGCGAGAGCCTGGCTTCATTAAAGGGTAAAAGGGCAGTTGCTTATGAGAGTAATTCCCTTGCGGGCTGGCTTAGTGCGATTGCCGAAATAATTAAAGAGGGTTTTGATCATAATCAATTTTTCTCGTCTGTTGTTTTTACCAATTACGGTACGCCTTCTCCCATTAATTATTTACTGAGTGGTCGAGCTGATGTAGCAATACTTCCGACCTGTGAGTATGAAAGATTTCTGTTGTCTCGAAATACAGTCCCGGATGATTTCAAAGTTATCGGATCAAAAGAATCCAGCCTAAGCTGCCAAACCTCCACAGCTCTTTATCCGGATGTGGTTTTTTCGTCATTTCCAAGCGCAAAACCGGAATTAGTCAGGCTGATAACTGTTTCACTGCTTACTAATCCGTCTGGAATGATCAAAGCCAGCTGGAGTATTGCTAACGATTTTTTGGCAGTCAATAGGCTTTTTCAAACTTTAAATATTGGGCCTTATGCTAAACAAGAGATTTCTCTTCTCTCCCTATATGAGCGTTTTAAGCGTGAGATTTTTTTAGCCATTCTGCTTCTGGCCGGTATGTTGTTCCACATTTTGCGAGTCAATCAGCTCGTGCTGAAGCGTACTTCAGAATTAAGGATGGCGATTGCCCAAAGAGACGCTGTTGCTCAAGTGGCAAGGAGTCGTTTAAAGCGATTAAATTACATTGAAAAGAAAGGGATGGTTTCGCAGCTGTCTTCAATAATTGCACATGAATTAAAGCAGCCGTTATCGTCAGTATCAAATTATTCAGCAGGGTTGATCAAATATTTATCTAACACCGGCAGTAATGATGATAATTTACGCGAGGGCTTATCAGAGATTCACAGGGGAATTAAGAAGGCAGCTTCTATTGTTGATAAGGTCCGAAGTTACTCAAAATACGGGGCATACGGAACGGTTGGAATTGTATCTTTGTCAGAAATAACAGAGAAGGCTCTTTCCTCGATTGAGGCTTATGTAGCCGGGAACTCACCTATTACATGCAAGTTGGAAGAATCTACTTTCATAGAGGCAGATCCTTTGGAATTGGAGTTATTAGTATTTAATGTGCTGAAAAACGCATTAGAAGCGATAGAACCAATGGGCAAAGAGGGCAGGATCTTTTGTAAGGTTTTTTCTTCTCAGCATAGGGTAGTGCTTCAAGTCGATGACAACGGTCCCAAAATTAAAAAAGAAAAACTGGAAAGTATGCGAAAAGCCTTACAAGAATCCATAAAAGCGGAAGGTTTGGGTTTAGGGCTGACGATAATCTTAGGGATTAGTGAAAAATATGACGGAGCTGTGGAGTTTGAACAGCGCGAGCCGCAGGGAATCAGAGTAACAGTCTCATTTCAAAAAAGGGAATAAATGATTAAGCCACACAAAAACTTGTCGCCGTTCGTAAGGTTAGTAGACGATGATGAAATGGTTTTAAGAAGTGAGAGTTTCTTACTGAGGATGGACGGCTGGCAGACGGTCGAATACTCGTCTGCGGAGGACTTCCTTGCGTATGACGACACACAAAGACCAGGATGTGTTGTCCTCGATATAAGAATGCCGGGGATAAATGGAATAGAACTCCAGAGGATTATGAAGGAAAAGGGTTTTGATCTGCCAATCATTTTCCTGACAGGGCACGGCGATATTGATATGGCAGTCTCATCATTAAAGAACGGGGCAACGGATTTTTTAGTAAAGCCCGCAGATGAAGAAAAACTACTTCAAGCTGTTCGAAAAGCAGTGGAATCTAATATTGCATTTAGGAAGAGAAAACTTGCAATAGATGAGAGGAAGCTAATTTTTAATGGCCTGACAGAAGGAGAAAAACTGATCGCTCCTTTAGTGGCAAGCGGCGTTGCAAATAAAGTTATCGCCATAGATATGCAAATCTCGGAGAATGCGGTCAAAAAAAGAAGAGCTTCGCTTATGGAAAAACTCAATACGAAAACGATTGTTGAGTTGACAGATTTCCTTAGGGATATAAATGTAATGGTAGGAAGGCAAAGTGATAGCTAGACGAAAATTCTTATATTCGGTTGGAGCGGCCACTTTGGGAGGAGTGATTTTAACTGCCGCTTACAATCGCTCAAAGGATTTTGAAGAGTCTGCGGATATTGTTGTTGTAGGCGGCGGAGGGGCAGGAGTTGCTGCGGCGGCAAGAGCGTCAGAACTCTTTAAGGGGAGGATCGTTCTTCTCGAAAAGAGAGCCGAGATCGGAGGGAATACTCTCATAAGCGGCGGATTTTTAGGAGTTGTTGACCCTAAACGCCAGATCCCCTTGGGAATAGAAGATTCTGAAGAAAAGCATTTTAAAGATATATTTGAAAACGGGGATCGCTCCGGCAACATTGAACTTATTCACCAACTAGTTTCAAATGCTCCTCGAATGCTGGAGTGGATAGAAAGACAGGGAGTTCAATTTCAGAATTCAGTGATCGAAATTTATGGTTCTCATTTTCCTCGATGCCATCTGCCTAAATCGCCGAACGGGCGTGAGTATATTTCTGTCTTGAGTCAAAAAGCACTGCAAAGGGGAGTAGAAATTAGGACTAATAGTCCGGTAATAAAGCTACTGACCGATAACAATGGCACGGTTACGGGAGTCGAGTACGAGACAGAGGGCAAGATAAGGAAAATTAGGACTCGCAGGGGTGTTATTTTAACGAGCGGAGGATTCGCTTCTAATCCGAAACTTGTAGAAGAGTTTGATCCTCGACTCGTTGCGCTGACGAGCAATAGTTTAAACGGCTCATCCGGAGAAATGCTTTTAGAAGCACAAAGAATAGGGGCCGAGCTCATTGACATGGATAGTATTCAATGTTTGCCGGGGAAATATTCTGGCGGAAAGATAAGAGTTAGATTTCATAATGATGTATCAAGATTTATTTTGATCAATGCATTAGGTGAGCGATTTGTCGACGAGTCTCAACGACGAGATTTTATTAAAGAAGCCGTGTTGGCTCAGCCCAAATCACTTTTCTTCGCAATTATTGACAATGATGGTTTCGAAAGCTACGACCTACTCATGAGGCGTGATGCCGTAAGAGGTATAGAAACCGGAGACTCCTTTTGTTCGGACACATTGGAAGGACTTGCCGAAAAAATAGGTGTACCACCAAAAGCTTTGGTGAAAACGGTTAATCAATATAACGAAAGGGTCTTTGAAAAGGGAAATGGAAACACCGGCTTCCCAATAGTTCAACCTCCTTTTTGGGCAGCTAAATCCGGAATGTCTATTCACTACACAATGGGTGGGATACGCATTAATAAGTTTGCCCAATGTGTTACTACAAGCGGAAAAATAATCAAGGGTTTGTATGCCGCAGGAGAATGCACCGGGGGTATCCATGGGAAAAACAGAATTGGCGGCAATGGTATCTGTGATGCACTGACCTTCGGAATGATTGCCGGAGAATCTATTGCATGCATAATTTAAGGAAAAAATCAATACACCATTAGACCTCTCCTATAAAAAACATCTTGAATAAACTCTTTTCATGACGATTAGTCATACAAGGAGAAAATGATGAGTAAATTATCTAGAAGAAGTTTTTTAGGTGGAGCTGCAACAAGTGCAGCCGGTCTTTTAACCTCCATTGCACTACCGTCTGCAGCACACGCTTCCGACGATATTCCCGCAAAATGGGATCAAACCGTTGATCTCTTGGTGATTGGCGCTGGCGGAGCCGGTTTGGCAACTGCAGTTTCTGCTGCACAAAACGGTGTAAAAAACATCCTTATATTGGAGAAAATGCCGTTTGTAGGTGGCAATACTTCCGTCTCCGGTGGAGGATTTAACTCCGTTGATCCTGTACGTCAAGGAAAACAAAAGATCAAAGATAGTCCTGAATTACATGCTGAGCAAACGCTTGGTGGCGGTGACGGAAGAGGCAATCCTGAACTTGTTAAGACCATGACAGCAAATTCCTATGATGCAGTCAAATGGCTTCAGGACATGGGTATGAAATTCAAAGATGACGTATATCAAATATACGGAGGTCTCTATCCCCGTTGTCATGCTCCTTTCGGTTCTCTTGGCAGCGACTATATCAAAGTGCTTAAACCTCAATGCGATAAAGAAGGAGTTCAGATCCTTACGAATTCTCGTGTTGTAAGACTTTTCCGTGAAAAACAGCTCTCCGGTAAAGTTCTGGGTGCGGAATATGTCGATAAAGACGGCAACCACAAGACAGTTAAGGCTAATCGCGCAGTTGTAGTGGCAACCGGCGGATTTGGCGCTAATCCTGAAATGCGCGCCAAATATGATCCGCGTATGCGCAATTTAACTACTACCAATCTTCCGTGCTCAACCGGAGATTTAATCCCGTTGATGCAAGATATCGGAGCTGATACGGTTGGCATGGACTTTATCCAATGCAACCCGGGCTGCCCTCCGGGAAGAAAGCAGCGCATCATTCTGCACTTATACGCCAAGAACTTTATTTTGGTCGGCCCTGACGGTAAGCGCTTCATTAGAGAGGATGAGAGAAGAGATAACATCCGCGATGCCGTTTTAGGTTTACCTAAGCAGACTGGCTACGCCATTGTTGACTCCAGAGGATTTGGAGATTTGAATCCGGGTCACCAGGATATGGCTAAGAAAGGGTTGGAAACAGGCGACGCTTGGACAGATGACACTATTGAAGGTCTGGCAAAGAAGATGGGGATTGATCCGAAAGCTCTTAGAGCAACGATCGATGAATTCAATGCCGGTGTTGATGCCAAGGCCGATAAACTTGGCAAGGCTCCGCGTAATTTGACAAAGATTGAAAAGGCTCCTTTCTGGGCCGGTTATTCTGGAATGAGCGTTCACCATACGATGGGCGGCGTTGTCATCAATCCGAAGAGCCAGGTTATCGACCGATACAATAAACCGATCGAAGGACTATACGCTGTCGGTGAGGTTACAGGCGGGATTCATGGAACGAATAGACTTGGCGGCAATGCTATTTGCGATATCTTCACATTCGGAAGACTTTGCGGAATTCACGTTTCCAAGCTGTAATCAAATTATCTTTGCATAAGTAGTAAGTAAAGCCCGTGGGATCCTCCTGCGGGCTTTGTTTCATGTGCATGGTATAGACACGCCCTATCCTGAAAGTGACTTAAGGCGATTTTTCCCGAATGAACTATTTAGCGGCAAGCGTTCGAACGCTTGAGAACTCCATTAGAAAGCTTGAGAGGGGAGTGTCTCGAATTTTGTGTCTGCCCTAAATCCAGGAGTCTGATCTATGGGAAGTCCTAATTTTCTGTGCATCTTCAGAAAACCAACCGCTAATTTATCCTTGTCGATTAAAGGATCCGTCTGAGTTGCCACAAGGTAATCAAATTGTTCTATCCCTTTATAAGACAAGGCATCTCGGATCGTTGCTCTGGTTGGATAAGACAACTTCTCGTAATAGTTATTGCAGATGAATGACAGGTCATATAAATCACGTATTTTGCCGAGGCCCTGATGGGCAATTGCTTTCGTTCTCGCAAGCGCATCGATCGTGTACACATTGATTCCATTAATTTTCGTCCAGTCCTTCGAAGCTTCGCTGAGATCAATGTTCCTATTTCTGTAGAAGACTTCAATTGTTAGCGGATGAAGAGGCTTCCCATAATCCATAAGGCACTGCTTCATTGCGGTCGTATCTTTTAGGATTCGAAATTCAATGTCGTTCTGCATGGAGAAACGCCGGACAATCTCTGTGATGTTCTGCTTTCTGCCGTCTAAAATAATGTCCTCGGAAAAACGATCCAAGCCATAGCAAATCGATAAAGCGGTCTCTCCCTTTAAAACAAATTGATCTGTCTGCTTGTTAAGAAGCAAAAGGAAGCTATCAATAAGCTTTCCGTGAAGTAATTGCCAGTTATCTGGTTCAGTGTTCATTTTCGTGGTTCTGTAAAAATCTCAGCCACGCAACGCCGTATTCTTTACCGATGAACCCTTTAATTTTTTCCCACATGTGAGACGTTCTAAGCAGCAGTAATTTAGAAAAAACTTCTTCTGTATATTTATTGTTGCAGATGAAGTCCTTGTTCATGCCTTGAGCGTAACCGAAATTGCCTTCGGAGACGAGATCGAGTAATGCTCTAATATGGTTCGATCTTGTACGTACCCGGATGATTTGGCACGAAGCTATTGTCTTCAATGCCGTAAATTCCGAAAACAGAATCATCCGACTCCCTAATCGTTAAATTTTCCACTGTATTCCCGTTTGATGCCAGTCACCGCAAGTCTCTAAACTGCACCTCAGATTCAATGCATGTATGCCTGTGATGTATTTCATGATTTTTCCTGTTCGCTTATCCGAGATGAGAATTATCCTAATCGTGGGCAGTTGTCTATACGGGGAAATATTTTTAGATTTCTTTGTAGATTTTTCCCTAATTATCTCCCTTGTTCAAAGAAAAACCAAAAGGTAAGAAAGTCACACGAAACTCCAAATCCAACTTTCTGGTGCAATGCTTGATATTGAGCCGTGGTTAATCATCGTTTAGCAATGATTATTTCATTTACATCAATGGCGAGAAATTGGTTTGAATAAAAATGAATCGATCAAAAAATGGTTAGGTCGTGTTTTCATGGCTTAGTTTTCTTGTAAAACGTAATAGGGATGAAAATTAAGAAAAGTCTTCAAGAGAAAGAGGGCTTGCAGAGTGTCCACGCTGTAGATAATTTCCAAAATTCCACACTATAAGATCGGGTTAAATTTCAACGGGTGTTTTTTGCCTGATTGAATTTGAAGTATCAAGAAACGCAAGAATTCTGATAGGTGTCAAAGAAGAAAATAGTGGAGAGTTTCTGAGAAAACCGTCGGAAGCCCCGTTATGAGGCTTCCTGCGTTAGTTAAAAAAAAACGAAGCTGACAGCTAGCGGAGCCAATTGTCAGCGACCGTCGAAATAATTAACACTAGCAGTGCTAGAGGCATGTATGATTACGGCTCGATTGTTAGACAAGTTGAGCCGTTGTCGTTTTACGGGGCCGGAATGGATTCCCGTACCGCCTTTCAAGCTTTTTAAGAAAAAAGAAATTCCCCGCGAGAATCCTTTACAAGCAACGTTCACTCTGTTTTAAACAATCGAAGGAATCACTAGGGGATAGGCTGATGCTGCCTTTCCGTTCTCAAAGGGACGGCGATGTATCACGTTTAAATCGCGCTCGACTATCGACAGAAGACGAGCAGGCAGGATTTTCAAGAAAGAGTCTCAGCGTGCAGATATTTTTAAATCTGCCGGGCCTGAATTAGGAGTCGACAGGTAAAAGAACAGACATTTGTCCGGTTGACTCAGGATTCAGTCTGCATTCTGCTTTTTCAAAAAAACAGCGCTTAAGCTAAGAACTTAGGCGCTGTGTCGTATCAGCTTGCGAGTTGTTTATTAGGCCAAAATCTTATTTACAAGGTTGACGAGCAACTGAGAAGCCTGTGGAAGAATCTCAACGTTAAAGTTCATATTTCTGTCATGCAGACCGGGAGCCGCACCGCTTCCAATGCCATAGTACAAAACGCGAAGCTCGGGCTTAGCTTTTTTGTAGAAATGAAAATCTTCGCCGCCCCCGCCGCAGTTGGCGTGCAGCGCATCCTTTCCGATTGTTTCAGTAACCGTTTCTCTGAAAAGTTCGTTCAGCGCCGCATCGTACTCGGGACCCGGACAGTATTCCGTAACCTCACAGGATGCTTTGGCGCCGAAACTTCCTTCCAGACTTGCTGCCGCAAGCTTCATTCTCTCAATAATAGCTTCGAGAGCGGCATTGTCCTGAGCACGAAGGTCATAGGCGATTCTTACAAAGCTCGGAATAGAGTTCGTTGCTCCGACTTCGGAGAAGATCTGTGTCGGCTTAACTGACCAGGACTTGTTCGGATCGATCTTGATGAGAGCGATAGAGGCAATGTACTGAGAGGCGGCTTCGATCGGGTTGATGCCGAGGTGCGGTCTGGCGGCGTGAGCCTGCTTCCCGTCAATTCGAACTTCAACCGTTGCGCAGGCAACATGGTTGACAGATGCGCAGTACTTGCCGAAAGGCAGATCCTGAACGGGGCGGATGTGGGAGCCGACAGCGATATCGACACCTTCTAAGGCACCGTCTTTAATCATCGCTAACGCGCCTTGGAGGCTTTCTTCAGCAGGCTGAAATACCAGTCTGACTGTGCCTTTTTTTAGAGAGCTTCTGATTTCGGGAGCTGCAGCAAGAAGGATCGCCGCATGAGCGTCGTGTCCGCAGGCGTGAATGGCTTCAATTTTTTTCGGATCATTGGGATCGGTATAGGGCAGAGCGTCAATATCGGCTCGGAGCATGACAACCGGGCCCTCATTGCCGCTGCTGATATCAACAATCAGACCATGGCCGCCTACGCCGGAGCGAACGGCAAATCCCATATCTTCAAGTTTGTTTTGAATATATTGCGCAGTTTTAATTTCCTCTCCGGACAGTTCTGCAAGCTGGTGCAGTTCTGTCCTGTACTGAATAGCTTCTTGGAATGACATAGATAGAAAAACAGGTGGCGACCGGCCGGTCTCTGTGCGAGCCTAATCCTCCGATCGTTAGATGCCTCGAGAAGAGGTAGGCTGATTTTAGGGTAGAGAGTTCTGTTTGACAATACTCTTTAGTAATAATCACAAGCAGCGCATCGCGGATATTTAATAAGTGATTTTTTTATCGGCGACAAAATTTCTGACCCACTTCGTAAAAGTAAGAAGCTTTGTTTTTATCTTCCAGCGATTTTGTATCCGTTGGTCAGAATAAATACATGATTTCCGACTCTAACTTCTATGCACTGGGATAGCGGTGCTGTCATGGTGGATATCGTATGGAGGAAACGGAATTTTGTGACAAACAAAGGAAACAGTTTGAGTCAGTGGATCTAAAACCGAAGTCTGCCAGGGCGGTTACTTTGCCGCAGCACATAGGAAAGCCTCTGCTCAGATTTTCTTTACGTGTAAATAAAACGGCTTTTTGATTAGCGGGCTAAATGCGGGAAGGCGCCAAGACTTGGGTGTCTGCCCGCTGTCGTTTTTGAGCAGAACGCAAAATTTTTCTGAGCACATTGACTATTCGAAGGAAAAGGTCGTGAGAGACCTAGGCAAAACGCGCAAAGTTTTTGCAAAGCTGGCAAAGTGTATTTGTGAGATATGCGTGGAGTTTTCTCTGACAAAGATGAAAAATAGTCGTGTCGGCAACGACTGCTGAGAAGATGCAAAAGCGGAATTGAGGCATGACGACAGCCGGCAAAACGTTTCAAATTTGTTCCGGTTATTCCATCTGCTGCGACACCGAATACGCCAATTGAAGTTAGTTTTGAGAGAACTGATTTTGAAACATCCTCTTTCGAGAGACGTAAGCATAGTTATAGAGAAACAAATAAGAATCCTAGGAGAAAACTTATGATTAAATTTAAACCGATCGCCCTGATGCTGGCTTTAGGCGCTTTCTATTGCCAGGGCGCTTTTGCTTCTCAGGTTACACTGTACGGCAAAATCGACGAAGGTCTGCTTGTTGGAAAGACTCGTCACGGAGATGCGACTTTTGACGTTAAGTCCGGCTTTACCGCGGGTTCCCGCTGGGGTATCAAGGGCGTTGAAGATTTAGGCAACGGCCTGAAGGTCGGTTTTATTCTTGAACAGGGCTACAACGTAGATGACGGCGCTGCGACTTCTTCGACTCTCGCATTTAACAGAGAGACAGCGCTTTATGTTGACGGCGGATTTGGACGACTGACATTCGGCCGTCTCGGAACCTTAGGCTTCGCACAGAGCACCGGCATTCTTCGCGGCGCAATTTTTGGTGTTACGCACGGTGCCTCCGGCTGGGCTTCCGGCACAACATCCCTCCATTTCAGCCGAGTTGACAACGCTGTTGCCTATAAGACACCGTCTTTTGGCGGAGTAACGTTGCACGCAATGTACTCCAATGGTACTAACACGGATGACTCCAAGAATAAATGGTCTGAAAATAATCACTACTACGGCTTAGGCGCCTTGTATAGCTCCAAGACACTGAGCGGAAGTGTTATTTTTGAAACGATTGACTACAAGGGTGTAGATGAAAAAACAAAGGAACCCTTATACCATGTGACGATTGGCGGCTGGTGGCAGATCGGCATGTTCCGTCCGATGGCAATTTACCAGTATCAGTGGGGAGAAAACAGATATAAGCAGCATGCTGCTCAGGTTGGCTCTCAGATCAAACTTGGCGGCGGCACAGCAAAACTTGGCTTCAAGTATGTGACTCGTAAAATTGACGGCACAGCCTCTAAGATTGAAGGCGAAAAGAAAGGCAATCTCTGGAACGTTGGCGCTGGCTACGAATATCCGCTCTCCAAGAGAACTAAAGTATACGGCTTTGCCGGATACACTGACGGCGGAAAAGGCTGGGGTAAAGGCAAAAACCTCACTACTACCAACTTGAACGGCTATCAGATCGCCGTCGGTATGGTTCACGACTTCTAATACGTAGGAACATTTTCTCTACATAGAAACAATTCCTGGAAGCTTCCGGGCAGCACATCCTCCTAGGGTGGTTTGGCTGCCCGGTTTTTATTTTTCCTTTAAATCCTGAATTCCGTGCCCTCTAGGTGATAAATCTTGGAGGCACGGCTATCTTCAGAGCTTCCATCGTCGCTCTTAGTTT